>QZKR01000084.1 GCA_003598065.1 Myxococcales bacterium
GGCCAAGCCGCGCGCCCTGGCGTTGCAGCGCCGCCGTCAGATCGCTGTAAAGCGGAACGGCCAATTCCCCCGCCGCCGAGGGCGTCGGCGCGCGCAGATCGGCGGCGAAGTCGGCGATTGTGAAATCCACTTCGTGTCCGACGGCGGAAACGACCGGCGTCGGGCAGGAGCGGATGGCGCGGGCCACCTCCTCATCGTTGAACGCCCAAAGGTCTTCCATGCTTCCGCCGCCGCGCCCGACGATCACCAGTTCCACGTCGCGCAGCGCGCCGGCGCGGCGGATGGCGGCGACGATCTCCCGCGGCGCGGCCTCGCCCTGCACCAGCGTCGGGACGACGACGAGCGAGACGGCCGGATTGCGTCGAGCGATGACGCGGATCATGTCGCGCACCGCTGCTCCCTCGGGAGACGTGACCAGCGCGATGCGGCGCGGCAGAAAAGGCAGGGGCCGTTTTTTGTCCTCGTCGAACAGCCCCTCGGCCGCGAGTTTCTTTTTGAGCGCCTCGAAGGCGGCGAGCAGCTTGCCGCGGCCCGTCTCGACCAGGGAATCCACGACAAGCTGATACTGCCCGCGCGGCTCGTAGACATTGAGCCGGCCCCGCGCTTCCACCTGCGCGCCGTCTTTCGGCGGCGCGACGAGCAGCCGGTTCTGGCCGCGGAACATTACCGCCGAGAGCCGCGCGTCCTCGTCCTTGAGCGAAAAATACCAATGGCCGGAGCGGGCGACGGTCATATCCGTGATTTCGCCCTCGACCCGGATGAAAGCGAATCCATGTTCCAGGAGAAACTTGATCTCGCGGGTCAGTTGACTGACGGTGTAGACGGCGTGCTGGATCTCTGCCTGTCCCACGCTCGCCGCTCCCACGCTATAGCCGAGGCGTCAGCATCGGTTTGATTTGATTGAAAATTTTTTTCGAGGGGACGGCCAGTCCCCAGGGGAGTCGCTGGCCGGCGAAGCCCTCCTCGACCGCCACCGGCTCGCCCGTGGCAAGTTCGTAGAGTTCGCCGCCCGCCTTGCGGATGATGAGCGCTCCGGCGGCGATGTCCCAGCAGTGAACGTTGAAGATCGCTCCAATGGCGTCGCCGCGCGCGACGATGCAGAGATGGGCCGCAATGGAACCCATGGTCCGCTGTTTGCCTGGGAAATCGCTCGTGAATTTGCGATGAAAATCGCTTGGAATGCAGAACAGGGTGCGATTGGTCAATGTCGGCAAGGTGGTTACGCGCAACTCGCGGTTCTGTTCCTCGGGCTTGCCGGGGAAGAGGGTCAGCATCGCCGGGCCTTCGGCCGCGGCATGATAAAATTCCTGGGTCACTGGCATGTAAAATACGCCCAGCACGGGTCGGCCCTTCTTGTAAAGGGCTAGCGAAACCCCCCAGACCGGCAAACCGGAAGCGAAAGCCTCCGTACCGTCGATGGGATCGAGGACCCACAGCCATTCCGAATTCGGATCGGGCCGCTCGGCGGCCGAAAATTCCTCGCTCAATAATTGGTGATCGGGGAATTTGCGGCGGATGGCTTCCTGGATCGACCCCTGCACGGCCATGTCGGCCTCCGTGACCAGGGAACGGTTTTCCTTGAGCCAGCCGTTGACGTGACGGAAAGCCTTGAGGGCCATTTGCCCGGCGAGAATGACCTGTTCGCGCGCGAACGCCAGCAAGTACTCCGTGGAATCATAGCGCATGGATGCCTCTCACCGCTCGAAGTGCGGGGCCATGCTAATCAAAGGACCTTTGCGATTCAAGGAAAAACGTCGGCGGGGAGGTAGAGGGCCGCTTCGGCCGGATCTCCTTGCGGTCAACTTCCGGTCAAACTCGGGACGTTTCATGTCCGATTTGCAGTATAGTCTCCAGACACAGCAACAATACCGAAGGCGCCGGGAATATTTAGCGACCCTTCGAGGTTTCATTTTACGGATGGAAAATTTCGTTGCGTTTACTGGGGATTTGCGAGCGGTTTCAAGCCCTTCCGACCTCGACGCAGAGCGGCAAAAAATCGCCGATAGTCGGGTATTTTCGAAGCCTTAAGAACGGTGAGCATGAACTTTTTTTCTTGACCAAATAACAGAGGGGTGCTAGATTTACCCGCAATTTCGAGTGGAGGTAGCCGAAGATGCTGCAATTCAAAGTTGGCGACAAGGCTGTCTATCCCGCCTATGGCGTGGGGCAGATTACCGGCATCGAGGAACGCGAGGTGGCCGGGCAGAAGCATAAGTTCTATGTGCTCAAAATTCTTGGCAACGACGTGACGATCCTCGTCCCCAGCCACAACGCCCAGCGGGTCGGCATGCGCGGCGTCATTCAGCAAAAAGATGTCCGTAGCGTCATGAGCATTCTGCGCGATCGCGAGGTGCAGATCGATCATCAGACCTGGAACCGCCGATACCGTGAATACATGGAAAAAATCAAGACGGGCAGCGTGTTCGAAATCGCCGCCGTGATCCGCGACCTTTACGTTCTCAAGGACGATAAAGAGCTGTCTTTCGGCGAGCGGCGCATGTTGGAGATGGCGCGCAGTCTGCTCGTCAAGGAACTGTCCATCGCCCGACGCAAGCACGAAACGGAAATCGAACGGGAGATCGATCGCATTTTCCATTGCTAAGCGTCGAATTTTCCGATATCCCCAAAGCCGGCCGATCGTCTCGGCCGGCTTTTTCCATTTCGGCGCCTCGCCTCTCCGATGTGCGGGTTTTTGTTGATTCTTTCGGGCAAGCCTGTTATGGGTAGGGCGCCGGCGGGGCGGACGCCCCGCGACGGTTGCACAAGCGAAAGCGGAGCCGTATCATGTTCAACGCAATCATCGTCGGCGCCGGCAGCGGCAAGCGGATGGGCGGACCGGTGCCCAAGCAGTTTCTCTCTCTGCGCGGCAAGCCGCTCGTCGAGTGGAGCATTTCCGCTTTTCAGGCCGCTCCGCAGGTGTCGGGCATCGTGGTCGTCCTCCCGGAGGATTATCACGAGCATTTCGCGGCCCGGCTGCGCACCGAAGGCAAATACGACAAATTGCTCGACGTCGTCGTCGGCGGCAAGACGCGCCAGGAGAGCGTTTACGCCGGCTTGCGCGCCTTGCCCACCGATACCGAATGGGTGGCGGTGCACGATGCGGTCCGCCCCTTCGTGACGCCGCAACTCATCCAGGCCACCTTCACCCTGGCCCAGCAGCTCGGCGCGGCGATCCCCACCGTCGCCATCCACGATACATTGATTCAGGTCGATCCGAACGGGCTTCTGGTCCGGCCGCTGCAGCGCGAAGCGGTGCGCCGCTCCCAGACGCCGCAAATTTTCCGCGCCGACCTGCTGGCCGACGCCCACGAACGGGCCATTGTGGACGGCGTGGAATTTTCCGACGACGCCACGCTCGTCTCCTATTACCGCTACCAGGTAGGCACCTTCACCCATTACGGCGAGAATCGCAAGATCACCACGCCGCAGGATATGGAGAAGATCGCGATGCAAAAAGTCGGGCAGCTTGCCAATGTCCGCGTCGGACAGGGCTTCGACGCCCACCGCCTTGTCGAGGGGCGGCCGCTCATCCTGGGCGGCGTACGCTTCCCGTTCGAGAAAGGGCTCGAAGGCCACTCGGACGCCGACGTCGTGGCGCACGCCATCTGCGACGCGATTCTGGGCGCGGCGTCTTTGGGCGACATCGGTGAGCATTTTCCCGACACCGATCCCGCTTACAAGAACGTGACGAGCGTCACGCTGTTGGAAGAAACGGCCCAGATGGTGCGCGAACGAGGCTTCGAGGTCGTCTTTGTCGATGCGACGGTGATTTGCGAGCAGCCGAAGCTCGCCGGGCGGCGCTACGAGATGTGCGAAAAAATCGCCCAGGCGCTGTCGATCGACAGCGATCTCGTGTCGCTCAAAGCCACCACGACCGAAGGCATGGGCTTCATGGGCCGCCAGGAAGGCATCGCCGCCATGGCGACGGCGACGTTGCAGGCGACGGCGGAGGAAAGCTGATGGCGGACGAGGCCAGGGAGCCCGAGACCGGCGGGGTCCAGGACGTTTCGAAAGCCTTTTCCGACCACGACGCCGATCTGGCGGCGATCGCCGAGGAAGCTCCGCTTGCCTCGGGGCGCGCCAGGGGAGACCGGCCGCTCTGGTTTTCGCTCGGCGTCATCGCGCTCAGCGTCTATTTCATGATCTTTCTGCGCTACGACCTGCTTTACTACTTTGCCAACGCCGAGCCGGTTTCGCTGGGCGACGCCGAGGGGTTCGCCGGCACGGACGTCGCCAGCGACGCCTACGTCGCCATCTCCGGCATCCGCAACCCCTCGAAGGGCGTCTACTTCAAAGGCTGGTTTTCCGAGGTCAACGTCTTTCAACTAATGGGGACGAAAACGGCGTTCGTGGAAACCCGGAAAAGGGACGACGAGAAAAGCGCCACGCTCGACCGCCTGACTTTCGCCGGCCGGCTCATGCGTCTGGGCGACGTGTCGTATTATTCGACATTGAGGGACTTCGCCGCTTTCAATTTCGGGATCGACATCCCCGAGGACGCCATCGTGATCCGCACGCAGCAGAAGCCGGGCCAGGCGTGGCACATCCCGTTTTTTTACGCCGTGCTGCTGGCGCTCACGGCGTTCAACGCGTGGCGCATCGTGCGCCGCCTGAGTCCTAAAAAGTAGCGGATGCGACATGAAGGAGCGAGGATGCCGCTGAAGATTTACAGCACGCTGACCCGACAGAAGGAAGAGTTCAAGCCGCTGGACCCGCCGAAAGTGGGAATGTACGTCTGCGGCGTGACGGTGTACGATTACAGCCACATCGGCCACGCCCGCTCGGCGATCGTCTTCGACGTGATCCAGCGCTACCTGCGGTTCGGCGGTTACGACGTCGTCTACGTCCGCAACTTCACCGACATCGACGACAAGATCATCAAGCGCGCCAACGAACTCGCCGTCCCGACCGCGGAGCTGACGGCGAAATTCATCGCCGCTTTCGAGGAGGACATGGCCGCCCTCGGGCTGGAGAAGCCCAGCCAGGAGCCGTGTTGCACGGTCTACGTGCCGCAGATGGTGGAGTTCATCGCGCGGCTCGTCGAGAAAGGGATCGCCTACCCCACGCCCTCCGGCGACGTCTATTACCGCGTCAGTCGCTTCCCGGGTTACGGCAAATTGTCGGGCAAGAACATCGACGAACTGGAGGCCGGGGCGCGCGTCGAAATCGGCGACCAGAAGGAATCGCCGATGGATTTCGCCTTGTGGAAGGCGGCCAAGCCCGGCGAGCCGAAATGGCCCTCGCCCTGGGGCGAAGGACGGCCCGGCTGGCACATCGAGTGCTCGGTGATGAGCACGTCCGCCCTGGGCGACACCTTCGACATGCACGGCGGCGGCAAGGACCTGATCTTCCCGCACCACGAGAACGAGATCGCTCAGAGCGAGGCGAAGACGGGTCGTCCTTACGCCCGCTATTGGCTGCACAACGGTTTCGCCAACGTCCCCTCCGCCGACAACCCGGAGGGGACGAAGATGTCGAAGTCGCTCGGCAACTTCTACACGATCCGCGACGTCCTGGCCGCCTACCACCCCGAGGCGGTGAAGTTCTTCATGCTCTCCACGCATTACCGCAACGACGTGCTGTTTACCGAAGAAGGGCTCAACCGCGCCCAGGACCGCGTGGCCTATTTTTACGAAACCTTGAAGGGCGCGGCGGCGCTCGCCGCCAGGCATCCCGAGGCGACGGGGCGGGTTCTCCAGCCGGAGCGCGTCGAGGCCGTCCTGCCCGCCTTCCGCGAGGCGATGGACGACGATTTCAACACCCAGCGCGCCTTCGGCCAGCTCTCCGACGCCTTCAAACTGATGAACGAAATTCTCGCCGACGCCGACACGCCGGAGGCCGATCGCGCGGCGACGGCGCGGCGTCTCTGCGCCGACCTCACCACGGTCGGGCGCGTGCTCGGTCTCTTCCGCTTCGAACCGGCCGAGTTCGAGCGGCAGCTGAAAGCGCTGAAAACGAAGCAGGCGGGGATTCAGCCGGAGGAGATCGAACGGTCGATCGCCGAGCGCAATGCGGCGCGGAAGGCGAAGAACTGGGCGCTTTCCGACAGAATCCGCGACGATCTGCTCGCCCGGGGCGTGGTCCTCAAGGACTCGAAGGACGGCACGACCTGGACCATGAAGTCCTGAGCCTCTTTTCGCGGGAAACTACCGAGAAACTATATTGTGGGGATAAGGCGCGGCTGCGCCTCGTTCTATGCGCTTCGAGCGGGTGGTGCATTATGCAACGATGCTTCATCATGAGGGGAGAAATTTGGGATTTCCGGGGACACAGGAATAGGATAAAATGGATTGGCCTGTAAAGGAGGTTTCTCCATGACTTGGCGCCAACGCATCGCCACTGATCCGAATACCTGCCACGGGCGGGCGTGCATCCGCGGCACGCGCATCCCCGTGTCTGTCATTCTGGACAATCTTGCCGCCGGGCTTTCCGCTGAAGAAATCCTTGCCAGCTATCCCACGTTGACTCCCGACGACATCCGCGCCGCCACCGCCTACGCCGCCGAGCTGGCGCGCGAACGGGTGATCGGTCTTGGGGACGCCGGGTGAAGTTCAAGATAGACGAAAATCTTCCAATCGAGGTTGCCGCCGTCTGGGTGGATGCTGGCCATGACGCCGAAACCGTCGCTGCGGAACACTTGAAAGGCGCGGACGACCGTCTGATCTACAACAAGTGCAGCCAAGAAGGCCGCATTTTGGTTACGCTTGATCTCGATTTTGCCAACGTACAGCACTATCCGCCTGGCAAGGGTCCAGGGGTGATCGTGCTTCGGCTACCTCGTCAGGACAAACCCACCGTATTGGCGGTTGTCCAAGCGCTTTGCAATTTGCTTATACGGGAATCACCTTCGGGAAAACTGTGGATCGTAGAGGAAAAGCGGGTCCGGGTTCGGGAATAGCCAACTATTGTGAGATGAAACCCGCCCGCCTACTCGAACCCCAGCAGTTTCCCGCCCTGGTAGACGGCGAGTGAAGCCAGGTAGGCCGCCGTCGTAAGATAAGCCAGCATGAACGCGGTCCAGCCCCAGCTTTTCGTTTCGCGGCGGACGATGGCGAGCGTGCTGACGCATTGCATGGCGATCATGAAAAAGACCAGCAGGCTCATGCCGACAAGGGGCGTCCAGAGCGGCGAACCGTCGGGACGTTTGTCCCGGCGCATGACGTCGCGCAGCCCTTCGTCGGCTTCGGATGCCTCTTCGCCGACGCCGTAAACCACGCCCATCGTCGAAACGAAAACCTCCCGCGCGGCGAACGCGCCGACCAGACCGATGCCGATTTTCCAATCGAATCCCAAAGGCTCGATGGCCGGCTCCAGCCAGCGCCCGATTTCTCCGGCGTAGCTCGACCGCAGGCGTTCCGCCTGCGCCTGCCGGGAGAGAGCGACGGCGCGCTCGGCGTCCCCTTTGGATTCGGCGAGGGCGGTCTGCGTTTCCAGTTCTTTCGCCGCCGGCGCGTCGCCAGGGAAACTCAGCAGCGCCCAGAGCAGGATGGTGACCAGCAGGATGATCGTCCCGGCCGTCGTGAGAAACACCTTCGCTCGCTCGACCAGCGTCATCAGCACCGACTTGGGATCGGGCAGTCGGTAGGAGGGCAGTTCCAACAATAAAGGCTGCGGTTGGCCCTTCAGAACAGTCCGGCCCAGTACGCCGGCGGCGATCAGGGCAAGAACGGTCCCGATGACGTAGATCCCCAGCAGCATCAGCGTTCCGACGGAGAGCGGGCCGATTTTCTCGGCGGCCGGGAAGAGCAAAGCGATGATCAGCGTATACACGGGCAGCCGCGCCGAACAGCTCATCAACGGAATCACCATCAGCGTCAACATGCGGTCGCGGCGATGTTCGATCGTGCGCGTGGCCATGATCGCCGGGATGGCGCAGGCGTAGCCGGAAAGCATCGGCACGAAGGCCTGGCCGTGCAGCCCCACTTTGCGCATCAGCCGATCGATGAGGAAGGCGGCCCGAGCGAGGTAGCCTGTTCCTTCCAGGACGCCTAAGAAGAAAAACAACAGGAGAATCTGCGGCAGAAACACGAGCACGCCGCCGACGCCGGCGATGACGCCGTCCGTAAGGAGGTCGCGCCCGACGCTCGGCGGCAGGATCCGCCGGAAGATGTCGGCAAGGCCCGAGAAACCGCTCTCGATGAAACCGATCAGCGGCTCCGACCACGAGAAAAGCGCCTGGAAGACCACCGCCATCACGAAAACGAAGACGAGCAACCCCCAGACGGGATGGGTGAGAATCGCGTCGATGCGGTCGGAGCGGTGTTTTTTGCGTTCGGCTTGCCGGTCGATGAAAAGCGGCGCGTGGCGATCGATGAAGGCGTAGCGGGCGACGATCACCTCCTGGTCGAGGTCGCGGCCGGCGTCGGCGATATGCCGCTGCGTGCTCCGCGTCAGTTCGCGGATCGCCGCCGGCGCCGGGATTTCGCTGTCCGCGGTGAGACTCATCAGCATCCAGAGCGCATAAGCCCGCCTCGCGCCGACGGTCTTCAGCCCGTCCCTGATTTCCCCATCCAGAATGGCCGAGAAGGCGTCCAGGTCCCGAGCCAGGGGCGGGCAAGGCTCCCAGAGCCAGCCCGGCGTGGGATGGGCGGCGGGGTTGGCGAGGCAGGTTTCGAGCGCCTGTTTGAGCGCGCCGAGTCCTTCGCGTTCTCGCGCCGTAATCGGAATGAAGGGAATCTTGAAGATGCTTTGAAGCGCCTTGAAATCGATCCGCAGTCCGCGGCGTTTGGCGAGGTCCATCATGTTGACGGCGGCGATCACCGGCAGATCGAATTCCAGACACTGCATCAAGAGAAAGAGGTTGCGTTCGAGCGCGGTGGCGTCGAGGACGAGGATCACGGCGTCGGGCCGGGAGAGGCCCTTGCGACCCAGGAGTTCGTTGATCGCCGCTTCCTCGTCCAACGAGCGCGCCCGCAGGCTGTAGGTGCCGGGAACATCGACAAACTCGACGCGGCCGAGCGATTCAAGGCGCATCGAGCCGGTGCGCCGCTCGATGGTGACGCCGGGGTAATTGCCGATTTTGGCGTTGGAACCCGTGAGCGCGTTGAACAGCGTCGTTTTGCCGGAGTTCGGATTGCCCGCCACCGCCACCGTTCGCATGGTGGGGGCGACAAATGAAGAAGCCATGGAAGTCCGGATCCGCCGCGCGGATCAGGCGGCGCGGCAGGTGATCTGCGCGGCCTCGCGTCGGCAAAGAGAGAGGCGATAGCCGCGCACTTTAAGCTCGATCGGATCGCCCATCGGAGCGACGCGGACGATGGAGATGTGCGTGCCGGGCGTCAAGCCGAGTTCCAGGAGGCGGCGACGCAAGCCGTTGCAACCGAGAATTTCAACCAGTTCAGCGCTTTCGCCGGGCTTGAGGGTATCCAACGTCATGTCCGACTCCGAAGGCCCTTCTTACGCGACACCGTCAAGATTGCCAGAAAGGCAACCTTGCCTTAAGTAGACTACTCTAACTGTGTGCGACTTGTCAACTGAAAACGGACGACTCTTTCTACACGCGAGAAAATATAGCATCGGGCGACATGGGCGACGATGACGGAAGGCAGGACGGCTATTTTTCGGCCCAGAGTTGGATGAGGTTGAGCGTGACGCAGACCGCCTGGGCCATCACGCGCGTCGAAATCCACTCCTGCGGACCATGGTAGTTGACGCCGCCGGTGAAAATGTTGGGCGTCGGCAGCCCTTTGGCGGTGAGCCCGGAACCGTCCGTGCCGCCGCGGATCGGCTCGACGCGCGGTTCGATACCAACCAGTTTGACCGCCTCGACCAGCCGGTCCATGACTTCCGGCCTGTCCTTCAGCCAGTACGCCATGTTGCGGTAGGTTTCCGTAATCTCTACGGTTACGCCGAGACGGGGTTCCCGACGACGCAATTCTTCGGCCAATCGACGGATGGCGTCCCCGCGCGCCGTGAGCTTGCCCAGCTCGAAATCGCGAAGAATCAGCGACACTTTCGCCTCGCTGGCGTTTCCGGAGATCCGCGTCGGATGATAAAAGCCCTGCCGGCCCTCGGTTTTTTCCGGTGATTCGTCGGGCGGCAGGGACTCCACGAAGGCCGCCGCCCAGCGGATGGCGTTGACCAGTTTGCCCTTCGCCGTGCCGGGGTGAACGGCCACGCCGGCGATGGCGACCGCCGCGCTGTCGGCGGAAAAGGTCTCGCCGTTGACTTCGCCGGAAAAGCCGCCATCGAGGGTGTAGGCGCAATGCGCGCCGAAGCGTTCCACGTCGAATTTTTCCGCGCCGCGCCCGATCTCTTCATCGGGTGTAATCGCCACGCGCACGGTAGGGCGGGGCAGGTCGGGATTGGCGTGCAGGTATTCCAACGCCGCGAGGATCTCCGCCACGCCGGCCTTGTCGTCCGCGCCCAACAGCGTCGTCCCGTCGGCGGTGAGGATGGTGTCGCCCACGCATTGCGTTAGCCAGGGGGACTCCTCGGGACTGATCGTCACCCCGTTCTTGAGCGCCAGCGTTTCGCCCTGGTAGTTGGCATGGGCGACGGGCGACACGTCCTTCCCCGAGTAGTCGGGCGACGTGTCGATGTGGGCGATCAAGCCGATGACGGGCGCTCCTTTGCGGTTTCCAGGCAGGGTGGCGAAGAGGTAGCCGTTTTTGTCGATCGCTGCATCGGCGAGACCCCGCTCCGTCAATTTGCGGCGCACGGCTTCCAGACCTGTCCGCTGCCCCGGTGTCGATGGCCAGGCGGGCGATTTTTCGTCGGACTGGGTGTCGATCCGGGCGAGTTCGACGAACGCGTCCACCAGGCGGGTGGAACGAAGAATGACGTTCGGATCGTTGAGAGCGCGCATGTGATCTCCTCGGAACGGGACTCGAAGGAATTCGTTTTTCCTGACTCTACGGGACGCGGCGCGTTTTGGCAAAAGGAAATTGGGCCTCCCGATAGAGGGAGAATCCGCAACGCGCCGGTGAAGGTCAGGCAGCTCCGAACTTTCGGGAATATTACCGACATCTGCAGGTCTATAGGTAAGAAGAGCACCAATTCGTCTTGCCGCGACAATTTTTAGGAGCAAACGATGTCCACCAAAGAAACCTTGGAATTTCTGACGGAGAGCGTGCAGAAGTGGCAGAAAATTGAACTTGCGTCAGTGACGATGGCCCGGAAATCGAAAGAAAAAACGGACAACCCGCTGCTTCTGATCGTGCTCGAAATTCTCGAGCGCGACAGCGAATACCACCACCGGCTGCAGCAAGTGCTTCTTGAAGCGCTGGAGAATGGGACCCTGCCGCTGAAGCCCGAGGACGTGGGGCTTCTCAGCGATCTGATCGACATGCATCACAAAGTCGAGAAGGACGTAATCGAAATCGGTCGATCCTGCCGGGGCGCGCTCGGCGACCAGGGCGGTTTCGTGCTGCCCAAATTCATCCTCGACTACCTCATCAACGATGAGGAGAAGCATGACGCGCTGCTGGACGGGCTGGCCAAAGTAAAGAGCGGGATGTATCCTTACGGCGGTTGATCCGCCCACAACCTTGAACGGGGGGTCCGTGCAAGGGGCTTGACGCCGGGGCGGACCCGATCGTCCGGGGGAGAGGCATGAGACAATTTGGTTTTCCGTGGCTTTGGCTGGCGCTGGCGGCGCTTTTCGCATGGTCCTGCGCCTCGACGCGAGACGGCGGGCGGGCCCCGGTTCCGCAACCGGACCGAACGGCGGCGGCGTCCGCCTCCGCGCCGCTGATCCCGCGCGACCTGCTCTTCGGAAATCCCGACATCGTCGCCGTGAAGCTCAGCCCCGATGGCCGCTACCTGTCCTGGGTCGCGCCGAAGGATGGCGTGCTCAATCTCTGGATCGCGCCGGCCGACGACCCGAGCGCGGCGCGAGCCGTCACGGCCGATAAAGGACGCGGCGTCCGCATCTACCACTGGGCCGAAGACGACCGCCGCCTGCTTTACATTCAAGACGAGGACGGCGACGAGAACTGGCGGTTGTACGCCGTTGACGTCGAGAGCGGCGCGACTCAGGGCTACACGCCCACCGACAAAGTGCAGGCGCGCATCGTCGCCGTCAGCCCCGAGCGGCCGGGTGAGATCGTCGTCGGCCTCAACGACCGCGACGCCCGCTTCCACGATCTTCACCTCCTGAATCTGGCGTCGGGCGAGCGAACCCTGCTGATGCGCAACGACCGTTTCGGCGAATTTCATATCGACGATCGATATCGGGTGCGCCTCGCCTCGCTGCCGCGCCCCGACGGCGGCGTCGAAATTCACAAACCGGACGGCGCGGGCGAGTGGAAGCCGTTCGTGGTTCTCGAACCCGAAGATGCGCTGTCCTCCGGCGTGTTCGGCTTCACCAAGGCCGGCGACAAGGCCTACATGATCAGCAGTCGCGGCCGCAAGGCCGGCGCGCTGGTGACGCTCGATCTGGAGACGGGGACGGAAGCCGTTCTCGCCGAGGATCCGCAGAGCGACATCGACGACCTGATCCTGCATCCGACGACTTACGAACCGCTGGCTTACGCCGTCAACCGCGAGCGCGTCCAATGGCGGCCGCTGGACGCGGCGCTGGCGGCCGACCTCGACGCCATCGGCAAGGCCAATCGCGGCGATTGGAGCCTCTCCAACATGACGCGCGACGCCAAGCGTTGGATCGTCTATTACCTGCTCGACGACGGACCGGTGAAATATTACCTCTACGATCGAGACGGCCGCTCGGCGCGTTTCCTCTTCGATCACGTAGCCGCGCTTGGCCGGCAGACGCTGGCGCGCATGTATCCGGTCGCCATCGCCAGCCGCGACGGCCTGCCGCTGGTCGGCTACTATTCGCTTCCGCCCTGGCGCGACAAGGGCGGCAAGCCGGATGCGCCGCTGCCGCTCGTGCTCTCCGTTCATGGCGGCCCCTGGGGACGCGATACGTGGGGCTACAACTCCGTCCACCAATGGCTCGCCAACCGGGGCTACGCCGTCCTGTCCGTCAACTTCCGCGGCTCCACGGGCTTCGGCAAGGATTTCCTGAACGCCGGCGACCGCGAATGGGGCGGCAAGATGCACGACGACCTTTTGGACGCCGTGGACTGGGCCCTGCGCGAGGGCGTCGCCGCCAAGGATCAGGTCGCCATTTTCGGCGGCAGCTACGGCGGCTACGCCACGCTCGTGGGGATCACGATGACGCCCGACGTTTTCGCCTGCGGCGTGGACATCGTCGGGCCGTCCAACCTCGTCAGCTTTTTCCAGGGCATCCCCCCCTATTGGGCGACCTTCGCCGAGATCATGGCCAAGCGCGTCGGCGACTGGCGCACCGAGGAGGGAAAGGCGTTTCTGATGTCGCGCTCGCCGATCACTTACGCCGGCCGGATCAAAAAGCCGCTTTTGATAGGGCACGGCGCGAACGACCCGCGCGTCGTCAAGACGGAATCGGACCAGATCGTCGAAACGATGCGCAAGAAAGGTATCCCCGTCACTTATATTCTGTATCCGGATGAGGGCCACGGTTTCGCCCGGCCGGAGAACCGCATGTCGTTCTTCGCCGTTTCCGAGGTGTTTCTCGCCGGCTGCCTGGGCGGCCGTTCCGAGCCGTTCGGCGACGTGTTCGCCGGTTCCTCGGCGCGGGCGCTCGAAGGCGCGTCGCATATTCCCGGGCTCGACGAAGCCATAAAAGCGGAAGCGGCCGCGTCGCCCAAGGTTGGCGACGCCGGACCGCAGGGACCATGAATCTGAGGGAAACAGAAGCCGGCGCGCCGCAGGGCGGCCGGCCTGTCCCGTTTTGAAAGGAGGATCGCATGGGAAAGATCGCCGATATTCTCGGAGCGGAAGCGGCGGACCTGCTCGGCCACGCCTGCAAGACGATTCCCAGGGAAACGCTCACCCTGCCCGGGCCGGATTTCGTGGACCGCGTTTTCGCCCACACCGACCGGACCAACAACGTGCTGAAGAATCTGCAGTGGATCTACAACACGGGCCGGCTCGCCGGCACCGGCTATCTCTCGATTTTGCCCGTGGACCAGGGCATCGAGCACTCGGCCGGCGCGTCGTTCGCTCCCAACCCGGCCTATTTCGACCCGGAAAACATCGTCAAACTGGCGCTCGAAGGCGGCTGCAACGCCGTCGCCTCCACCTTCGGCGTGCTTGGGCTCGTCTCGCGCAAGTATGCGCACAAGATCCCCTTCGTCGTCAAACTCAACCACAACGAGTTTCTCTCCTATCCGAACACTTACGACCAGCGTCTTTTCGGCTCGGTGCGGCAAGCCTTCGACATGGGCGCGGCGGCCGTGGGCGCGACGATCTATTTCGGCTCGGAGGAGTCGCGCCGGCAGATCGAGGAAGTCAGCGCAGCCTTCGAGGAGGCCCACTCGCTTGGCATGGTCACCATCCTTTGGTGCTACCTGCGCAACAACGCTTTCAAAAAGGAGGGCGTGGATTACCACGAGTCGGCCGACCTTACCGGCCAGGCCAATCATCTGGGCGTGACGATCCAAGCCGACATCATCAAGCAGAAAGCGCCCGTCAACAACGGCGGCTACCCGGCGCTGAAATTCGGCAAGACGCACGACGCCGTCTATTCGAAGCTGACCAGCGATCACCCGATCGACCTGACGCGCTACCAGGTGGCCAACTGCTACATGGGCAAGATCGGCCTCATCAATTCCGGCGGCGCCTCCGGCAAGGACGATCTGCGCGAGGCGGTGAAAACGGCCGTCGTCAACAAGCGCGCCGGCGGGATGGGACTGATCTCGGGGCGCAAGGCGTTTCAGAAGCCGATGTCGGACGGCATTCGGCTCTTGAACGTCATTCAAGAGGTGTATCTGGCGAAGGAAGTGACTATCGCCTGAAAAAATGAAAGGTCGGCCGTGAACGCCGCCCGCCGGGGCGGCGTTCATTTTTACGGCGACGGGTGGCGCTGGCGAAGCGAAACGAAGTGAAGCTTGCCAGTGCTTGAACACGGGCAAGCCTGCGGCTTTGCCCGTGCCACTCTCCTAGGTTTACGGCGGCAGAACCTGCACGCTGGCGGCGAAGCGCCGGCACCAGCGCGCGAAGCTTGGGTAGAAGAGATCGGGGGCGGAGCAGGAGGCGCTCACCAGTCCGTCCGGCGTGGGCGCAAGCCAGATCTCGATGCTGTACGGTAACGATTGATCCTTGAGCTGGTAACTAAAATAAATGTGCCGCGCCTGATAGCCGGCAAGCGCCGATTCCTCGTCGTGATGAATCTGAACGGTGGTCCGGTCGATCTCCGCCGTCTCGTCGATTTTGCGGTTCAGGTCGTCGATTGCTTTCTCCAGCGTCAGTTGCTTTTCGGGCTCGCGCTCCACGGCGATCTGGAAGCCGAGTTCCCGTTCGATATACACCGCGCCGAGTTTGACGGGTGTAGTCTCGTCGCGCAGCAGCGGGCCTGGGATTTCGGCGGCGAGCCGCGCGGCGGGATCGGCGTATTCCTGCCAGAATTTCGGCGGCGGAAGCGATTCGTCGATGAACAGGTTGTTGAGCATGGCGACGATGGTGAAGACGAACAGCCCCACGACGCCCGCCGCGCCGGCCGTCACGGCGGCGCGGATCGGCCAGGGAGAGACGGCGGGCGTCCGGCCGATGCGCGCCTGCATGGCCATAGCGACGAGCGTTCCGGCCGCGAGCCCGCCGCCGTGGGCGTAGTTGTCGATGCCGTCAATCATGAGACCGAGCGCCAGATTGAGCACGATCCAGGGCAGAAGGCCGCGTCCGAAAAAACGCCGGAAGGCGGGCGGGATGTCGAGCCGATGTTTGTAGCCGACCACCGCGCCGGCGCCCAACAGTCCGAAGATCGCCCCCGACGCGCCCACCGACATCTGCGGCGTGGCGGCGTAGCTGGCGAAGATGCTGGCGACGCCGGAGACGGCGAAGAGGATGAGGAAACGTCTCCGGCCGTAAAGATTTTCGATCATCCGGCCGAGGATGTAGAGGGCGTAGCCGTTGAAAAGAATGTGGAGGATGCCGAAGTGGAGGAAGATCGGCGAGACCAGCCGCCACCATTGGCCGTGGGCGATGAAATAGTTGATCTTTGCGCCCAGGCGGATCAGCGTATGCGGATCGTCCTGCACGCCCATGCCGAAGGAGAGCAGCCAGAAAGACAGGATCGCCGCAAGCAGAACGCTCGTGACGGCCGGTTTTTTCTGGAGTTGCTCGTAGAAACGGCGCGTATCCTCGATGAGCCGCACCTGCTCCGGAGTGAGAACGACCTCTGACGGCCGCGCCGATTGCGGTCGGACAAAGGAGAATGGCTTCATGCGCAGCGCTTTCTAAAGCGGCGCGCCGCCCCGAAGGCCGAGGCGGCGCGCGCTGGCAAACGAGGAAAAGTCACAACGGTCTATTCGCGGCAGGCGCAACTGCCTCCGCTGCAGACGAAGTCCGCGCCGAACATCTCGACGCACTCGATGTTCGTGCTGCAGTAGCGCGTGCAGTAACGCTGGAACAGCGGCCACCAGGGACCGGTGCAGTAAGCGCCGTCCCCGTAGGTGCTGGTGCAGTTCTGATCGGTGAAGCAGCTTCCGTAGTTGCATTGCGGCGGCGGCGACGCTTCGCAGATGCAAAAGCCTTCTTCGCAGAAGGATGGCGACGGACAGTCTTCCGGCTGGTTGCAGAAGTTCGTGCAGATCGGTTCGTCCTGCCAGGGCACGGGCGCGCACTCCTTCCAGCCCTCTTCCCAGCAGATGTCCGGTATCTCGCAGGTGCTTTGCGTGCAGCGGTCGGGCGGCAGGTCCTCGCACACGCAGCTTTCGCGCAGGCAACGATAGCCGTCGGGGCAGGGATAGGAGCTGTCGCAGAAGCGCGAGCATTCCTTCACGCCGTCCGAGCCGTAGACGTCGGCGCAGTTCGGCAGGTCGTCGGTGCATTGCACGCTTGACGAGCACGTGACGGGGCACTCGGGCGGCTGCGGCGGGCAGTCGCACCGGCCGTCCACGCAGGACCACGGACTCGGGCAATCGGCGCCGGTGACGCAATCATCGGTGCAGACTCCTTCTGCGGAACAGGCGAGACCGAAACCCGTGCAGTTGGCGTTGTTCTGACAGCCGACGACCAGACAGGCGTTGGGTGAGTACGGCGTCGGATCGCAGGCGTTGCCTACGCCGTCGCCGTCGGAGTCTGTCTGCGAGGCGTTGGCGGCGTACGCGCAGTTGTCGCAGACGTCGCCGAGCGAGTCCGTATCGCTGTTGGTCTGCGAGGGATTGTAGACGAACGGGCAGTTGTCGCGATCGTCCATGATGCCGTCGTAGTCGCTGTCTTTCGGCTGATCGGAGTCGGGATCGGTATCCACGTCACCGTCCGCCGGCACGCAGTTGAGCGCCTGATTGCAGGCGGCCGTCGTCAGACAGGCCAGATCGTCGCCGAGCAGACCGACCTCGCAAAGCCCCAAACAGTCGCCGAAGTCGGCGCCGAAAGGCGAATTCGGCCCGAACAGGCCGCACTGGGCGATGTGGCCGCAGGCCGATTCGCAGGAGTAGACGACGTTTTCATCCGTATCGAAGTCGAAATCGACGATGTCGATGTCGCCATCGACCTGACCCGTGCAGTGACCGCCGATGCAAACGGAATACGGCGTGGAGGGGTTGCCGTCGTCGCAGGGCGTCCCGTCGCGCAAGGCCGCGTTGACGCAGCCCTGCGGGTCGGCGCAGCGGTTGTCGGTGCAGGGATTGCCGTCGTCGCAGTTGAGCGCCGCGCCCAGGCAGCGGCCCTGTTCGCAGACGTCGCCGACGGTGCAGACGGAGTTGTCGGCGCAGGGCGCGCCGGACAGCGGTTTGCTGACGCACAGGTTGGCGGCGTAGTCGCAGCTGTCCGCCGTGCAGGCGTTGCTGTCGTTGCAGAGACGCTCGTCGCCGATGCACTCGCCGCCCAGGCACATGTCGCCTTCCGTGCAGAACATTCCGTCATCGCAAGGCGCGCCGTCGGGCGAAGGCGAATAAACGCAGCCCTGCCCCTCGACGCAACGGCCCGTCATGCAGGGCCCGTCCTGGTTGCAGGCAACGGGCTGACCGCGGCACATCCCGCCGCGGCAGATGTCGTACTGCGTGCAGAACGAGCCATCATCGCAAGGCTCGCCGTCGATAGGCTGGCTCAGGCATGCTCCGGTGGCGGGATCGCAATATTCCTTCGTGCAAACATTGCCGTCGTCGCAGATCGCCTGCTGGCCCACGCAATAGCCCTGCCGGCAGAAATCGCCGTAGGTGCAGTTGTCGCCATCGTTGCAGGGCGTCCCGTAAGGCATGGACTCATGATAGCAGCGGCCGACAGCATCGACGGTGTCGCGCGTGCAGGGATTGCCGTCGTCGCAATACGCCTCGGGATCCGAATCGATTTCGTCCACGTCTCCGTCCGGCGTGTTGAAGCAGTCCAGCAGAAGATCGCACGGCGCGGTGGAGAAGCACGCCAGTTCCGCCGGCGTGAGGTTGTAGCCGGCGCAATAGCTGATGCATTCGTAGATTGTCGAGCCGATCGGCGAACCGGGATAAACGTAGCCGCAGTCGTAGGCGTGCGAGCAGGACGTGCTGCAGGTGTAACTGGATTCCTGATCGAAATCGGCGTCGATGTCGCCGTCGGCCGAATTGACGAAGTAGGAAATCGTCGCCCGGTCGTCGTAGCCCAGCGGGCTGGTCGAGTAAACGTCGATGACCTCGGAGCGGATCTGCCAGGAACCCGGTTCGGTGGGCGTCCAGGCGGCCACCGGCTGGCCGGGATAAGGCAGAATGACCCTCCAGCGACCGGAGGGCGAACGCGTCGAGACCTGATACTGGATGGTATTGGCGCTCACGGCATAGGTGCTGAGGAACACCTGCTGGCCGACGAATCCCGGCGGCGACGGCTGCGCGGTGAAGGAGATGATGCGCGCCTGGGGCGAGTCGATGTCCGCCTCGTCGCGGTCGAAACCGTCGAAATCCGGCTCGCGGTCCGGCTCCCGATCCGGCTCGCGGTCGAAATCGATGTCGCCGTCAACGAAGTCGAAGCAATCCGGCAAAAGCTCGCAGGGCGCGGTGGAGAAACACGCCAACTGCTGCGGAGTCAGATTGTAACTGTTGCACAATTCCACGCATTCGCGGATCGACGAGCCGTAGGACGAACCGGGGTAGATGTAGCCGCAATCGGCGCCGTGCCGGCAGGAAGAGTAGCAGTCGTAGATCTGATCCGTATCGTTGTCGAAGTCGAAATCGACGTCGCCGTCCACTTCCGGCAGAACGTGATGGCGCACCGCGGCTTCAGCGTCGAAACCGTTCGGATTGCGCGACTCGGGGTGAACGACGCGCACGCGGTAGGTGTACCAGCCCGGCGAGCCCGGCTGGCTTTGGAACGTGTTGTACACCGAGTAATCGTGAATCCGGAACCATCCCGAATCGTCGGTGCGGAAGTCGAACTGATACAGCGGCTGAATACCGTCCTCGGTGAAGGCGTCGGCGAAGCCATACAGCCACTGGCCGACCGGCGTGGGGTAGCTTGGATCCACCAGGAAACCGATCAGCTTCGCCGTCGGCCAGTCCACCTCCCCGTCGAAGTTTTCGTCGATGTCGGCGACGTCCTCGTCCGCCTCGGCGTTGTCGTTGTCGATGTTGTCGCGATCTTCCTCGCTCCCGTCTCCGTCCTCGGCGTCGCCTTCTTCATCGTCTCCGTCGATGAGACCGTCCTCGTCCGCGCCGTCGCCGTCTTCCGATCCGTCGCCGTCGGGGCTCGCATCGATGTCGGCGTCGATGCCCGGTCCGGGAACGCAGGCGTACGTGTCGTTGCAAAACCAGCCGGCCGGGCATTGCGCGTCGATCAGACATTCTCCGGGAACGCTCACGGACGGCGGTCCTTGACAGCCCGCCGCGGTGAAGGCCAGCGCCACCGCCAATACCGCCCATTTGGCAAGATTCATCGACATGACTGCTCTCCTAATACAGTGAATGGCGCGGGCCGTGGCGTCGCCGCGCCGTGGAATCAGACTGTGAGTTCAAGACGCAGCTGTTTCTTGCCCACCAGTATGACGTCTTTTTCCGTCAGCACCCGTTCCGCGACCTGGACGAAGGTGCCGTTCGAGGAGCCCAGGTCCGTCAGGAAGCATTGCCCGTTGCGGAAGGCAAGCTTGGCGTGCGCGCCGGATACGAAGCCGTCGTCGGGAAAAGTGATGTCGCCCCGGTCGCGGCCGATGGCCAGGATGGGTTTGGCAAGCGGGATGTTTTCGGCCACTCTGCCGTTGGTGTTGATGCGAGACAGTTTGCCCCAGAGTTCGCCCGCCGGGCTGCCCAACGCTTTCGTGCCGTTCTCGGGGTTGGGCAGGGGAAGCGGCTCGAAATCCGCAAGCGCCACGTATTGCAGAAGCTGCTGCCCCACGCGAAGCATCGTTCGCGACGCGAGGGGCGTCTCGCCCTTCACCTTCAGGTAGACGCCGTTGAGGCTGCTTTTGTCGCGCAGGAGCATCTTGCCGCTTTCGAAGACGAACGCGCAATGGAGGGGCGAGACGAACACGTCGTCCAGAAGGATGCTGCCGCCGGTGCGCCCGCAGAGATTTTCGCCTTTCATCAAATTGAAAATGCGGCCTTCCTTGCCGGTCGATTCGAGGACCACCAATCGTCCCACGAGTTGCGACTCCAACGGGTCCTCGGTGGAGACGTGCATGAACATCGTCCGGCCGGTGTCCGGGTCGGGTTCGTCATCCGTTGACACGCCGCAGGTGGAGCAGAAGCGGTCGCCGGGGGTAAGCGGCGCGCCGCACTTGTGACAACGCACGTCCGCTTCCTGGGTGAGATCGATGCCGAAACGCGGCGAGATGGGCGGAGTCTTCTGCGCTCCCGGCTCGTCCTCCAGCGGGACAAGCAGGGAATCGACGCCGCTTTCCTCGACGGCCGGCGGCTCGACCGTTTTGAACGTCGCCCCCGGGGCTTTCATCGCCGCCTGGGCCAGACTGGAGGCGTCGAGTCCCGGCGGCGGCGCGGAAGCGCCGACGGCGCCCGTCGGCATGTCCAGATCGACCATCAGATCCAGTTCGTCAAGGCTTTCCACCAATTGGACGGTCTCCGGCTCCAGGGTCGTCGCCGGCTCTTTTTCAAGCTTGAAGCCTCCCTTCAAACCCGAGGGAGCAAGGGGTTCTTCGAACAAAGGCGGCATCGGCGCCCGTTCGTCGATCGGCGCATCGAACGGTTTTTCCGTGTCGGCGTCGCCATCGACGAGGTCGTCGGGCGACAACTCCAGCACCATATCTCCCGGTCTGAGCGGCGCGGCTTCGGAAAACGGCGCGGGCGCTTCACCGCTGGGCGAGGACGGCTTCGATTCCTCCAGTTGGATCGCCCGGCCCTGCGGCCCCGATTGGAGGACATGCGTTGGGGGGGTCTCCTTCATCCCCGCCTCTTTCCGGGCCTGGCGCGCCTCGGGGGAAGTCGAGGAGAGGTCGATCAGGAATTCGGACTCGGCCGAGTGCGATGTTTCAGGCCGCAATTCCGCGCCGCAATCCAAGCAATAATTGAAATTCTCGGGATTCAGCTTGCCGCACTGGGGGCATGTAATCATGACGGCCCTCACCCGTTCGCCAGAGATTGCCTGCTCGCGCACTCATGATGCTAGCACCGGCGGGTGGCAAACGCAAGGCCTCTTGGCTTCTGGATATTTCGATTCGGAAGGATGGAACCGAAAAGGATCCCCCCGCCGGAATCGAAGCGCCCGGCGACGTCGGGAAGGGCCGGCAGGTCGGCCGCCGACCGGCAAGAAATCCAGGTCGGCTGAAGATCGCGGAGATGATGAGAATCTATAGGAATTATCTCCAAACGGGGCTTGTGGTCCGCAAGGAAAGCCGCTAGAGTGGCCGCGCCATGAATCGCGACGTCATCCGCCTCACCGCCCCCCATCTTCCGCGCCCCACGCGCCTGGACCGCGTGCTGGCGGAGGCCTTTCCCGCCTGGCCAAGGCGCGAAATCCAGACGCTCGTCAACGCCAAGCGCGTTCGCGTCAACGGGCGGGTCGTCTGGCTTTGCTCCTGGCTGGTGTCAACGGGCGACAAGATCGAGATCGCCGGCCGGCCGAAACGCGAAAAACCGGCCGCTCTTGCCTTTGACCGCTCCTGGGTGATCCGCGAGGAGGCCGATCTGATCGCCGTAGCCAAGCCGGAAGGACTGCTGTCGCACGCGACGCGCGCCGAGCGGGAGCGCAACCTCTTGACGATGATGATCGCCGCCTACGGCCATCTTTCCCTCTTTCACCGTCTCGACCGGGACACCTCGGGCGTGGTGCTGTTCACGCGCAGCATCGACACCAACCGCTATCTTGACACGGCGTTCAAGGAAGGGACCGTCGAGAAAGACTACCTCGCCGCCGTCGCCGCTCCGCACGAACTCGCCTCGGAAGGCGTCATTCGCGCTCCGATCGGCGTCGATCCGCGCCGGCGCGAACGGATGCGCGTCGATGCCCACGCCGGCAAGCAGGCCCTGACGCGCTACGCCGTGCTCGGCGAAGCCGAAGGCATGGCGCTTGTCCGTCTCCGGCCCGAGACGGGCCGCACGCATCAGCTGCGCGTGCATCTGGCGCATTTCGGCGCGCCGATTCTGGGCGATGTTCTTTACGGCCCGACGCCGCCCGCCGCGCCGCGCCTGCTCTTGCACGCCTGGCGGATCGGCTTGCCGGCGCTGGACGGCTTCCCCGAGCGCCGCTATGCCGCCCCCCCGCCCGAAAGCTTTCTCTCCCTGTTGCCGAAAGCGTTGCGCGCGCTGCTGCGCTAGCTCCGGCCCCGCCGCCCGAAATCCGGCCGGATTTCGGGTGCAGGCGTCGCCTGGGCCGCCGCTTGAAGACAATCGGCGGCCGCGGGGCCGGCGGGGCGTTCGCGGCGTTGACGGTAAGATCAAAATCGCTATACTCGTTCCGCCGCTTCCAACCGGTCGGAAGCCGCAACGAACAATCGTGGACTAGCCAAGGAGAACGTGCATGCGGATGCCGTGGGTTTTTCCGTGGGTGTTGGCGATGGCCGCGTTCCTGGCGATGATGGGGTGCAGCGAAGAAGAAACGTCCCCCCCTCTTGACGGAGACGAGGAATCTTCTCTTGATGGAGATGAGGAATCCTCATTGGAAGATGAGCAAAGCGAAGACGAGCTTTCCGAAGAAGGCGAGGGGGACGGCGACGGCGACGGCGACGTCGAAGCGGCGCCGCCGATGCCGGTGGCGCTTTGCGGCATGGAGTCCTACGAGCTTCTGCCGCGCGCCCAGGTCGGCGCGCTGCTCGCCTGGGAGGAATACCCGCTTTTCGATATGACGCCGGCGACGATCGACAACTTGATGGAGAAGTCTGGCTACACGGCGCTGAGTCCCGTGCCATACGGCGGGAAGGCTTATCGCATCCGCTACACCACCCAGGACAAGGGCGAATCGGTGGAGGCGACGGCCGTCGTCGCCGTGCCGGCGAATGCGGAAGGCATTGAGGACAAATCCTTCCCTTACGCGTTGTTCCTCCACGGCACGACAGGTTTCTCCGATCCCTGCGCGCCAAGCCGGCGCGACGACGGACCGGCGCAGGGGGTCCTGTTGGCCGCGCTTGGTTTCATCACCGTTCTGCCCGACTATATCGGGCTTGCCGGTTTCGGCGAACCCTCGACGGCGCATCACGGCTATCTGGTCGGCGAGCAGACGGCGATCGGCTCGTGGGACGCCTTGCGCGCGGCGGAAGTTTTCTTGAGCGAACAGCTGGCCGACGAGGTTCACGCCAATGGCCAGACGGTGGTCTGGGGCGGCTCGCAGGGCGGCCACGCGGCGATGGTGACGGAGCTTTACGGGCCTTACTACGCGCCGGAGTACGACGTGAAAGCCGTGGTGTCGCTGATCCCGCCGCTGACCTTGCACCCGCTTGCCGAGGCCGGGCTGACGACGTTCTCGCCGCCCACGGTCGCTTTTCTGGCGGTGCTGACGACGATGCGCGCCTGGTACGGGGCGCCGGGCAGCATGGCCGGCGTGCTTACCAACACGGAACCCTATTTCCTCGCCGAGAACGCCGAAGAATACGTTTTCGTCGAGGAGGAATGCAACGCCGGGGATGATTTGGAGGCCTCGACGCTGGAAGAGATTTATGCGGCCGAGTTCATTACGGCGGTCCGCGCCGGCGACTGGGAGTCGCTGGAGCCGTGGAACTGCTATCTGTCGGAAAACGACCTGACCCTGACGAGCGTCGCGCCGCTGCGGCAGACGCCGACCCTGGCCGTTTTCTCCGAACTCGACGATCTGGTCATCACGGCGCCGCAGCGCGAGGCTTACGACGCGCTTTGCGAGGCCGGCTATCAGATGGAGTACATCGAATGCACGGCGGCGGGACACAGCGAGGGGGCGGTATGGTCGCTGCCGGAGCAGCTGGACTGGATCCGCGCCCGGCTGGCGGGCGAGCCGATCGCCACGGAGCGCCTCTGCACGCGCGGCGCGCCCGTTTGCTGCTCGGCCACGCCGGAAGAAAAATGCGCCGCCGAGTGAGGCGTTATATCCTTGCCAGCGCCAGAAACGCGGCGTGCAGGCCGACGACGAGCACGAGAAACAACGTCCGCGCCGCGTCGGGCGAAAGGCCGGGAAAGCGGTAATGAAGCTGCCGGTGGCGGCAGGAAGCGAGGCAATCGCCGCAGAGCGTGCAGGACAATCCCGGCATGCGGCGGCGGATGTCGTCGAGCGTCAGCGCCTCATAGCGGCAGGCGCGCGTGCAGACGCGGCACTCCGTGCAGCCCTCGCCGATCCGGAGGCGGAAGGGATTCAGCTTGCCTAGGATGTTCGCGGCCAGCCCTACCGGGCACCACGTCGTGCAGTGAGCCATTGCGCCCGTCCGTCGCGACGCCGTCAGCATGATCCCCACGCCGATCAGGCCGAAGCCTGCGCCGACCCACGCCGCCGTCGCCGGCGACGCGCCGCCGACGCGCAAGGCCAGCGCCGCCGCAACGACGGCGATGAGAATGGCGAGGCGCGCCTTCGGCCGCCACTTAGGCAGCGGCTGGGGCGTTTTCCTGGCGCGCGAAGCCGTATCGTCCCATGCGCCGATATAGCAGAGGTGGCTGCACCAGGCCGGGCCGACGAGGACGATCGTGGAGAGAAACAGCGCAACCATGAAATAGCCGCCGCCACGGTAGATCGGCCCGGCGACGATCAGCGCCGGCACGGGCAGGTGCAGCTGGCCCGACATCAGAAAGCGCTCGAAACCCAGCAGGCCGAGCAGCAATTGCCCGAAAAAGACGACGGTGAACAAGCGCCAGATGCGCGGCCTGGTCTTGCGCGCCCCTTCCGGCGTGCGCATGGCGCGCATCACAAATCCGGCGTAAACCGCAATCAGACCGGCTTCGAGCCAGCCCGTTCCCGGCCAGAAACGATCGGCGATCAGCATCGGCCGGGGCGCGAGGCGCGTCGCCAGAGCAATAAGGGCAAAGGCGAGCAGCGCCGCCGCGATCGGCGGCCAGGCGCCGCCGGCCGGCGCCATAGGGCCAGACTCCGAGGGGGGCGCGGTGCGGATTTCCAAGGGATCGGGCATGAGGCGTCAGATTGCTTTTTGCATGTTGGTCGGTTCGAGAACGGGCTGGTAGGCGGGATCGCGCACGGCGAGCTGTCCTTGGCGTGCCGCGTTGATCGCCTCGCCCAGAATGCGCGTCGCTTCCTGCGGGGCGTGGAAGCCCATCGAATTCTCCGCTTCGATGAAGTCGAGGAAGAACTGCGCCCGCCGCTGCATCGCTCGCGGCGTGGCGAGCTCCGCGTCGGTTTTGCCGGCGTCGCGCGCCGCCTTGATGTCGCCGATCAGCGCCGTAAGCGCGTCCATCGCCAGATTGCGGGCGCGGTACGTCGTTTCCTGAATCGATTCGGCGCGCGCCTTCAACTCGTCTTCGGGAAATTTGTGACACGTCTGGCAGGCGCGGTTGATGTTCAAGAGCGGACTGCGCACATGGTGATCGCTGATCTTGTGCGCGCCGACGCGCAGATAAGGCATGTGGCAGTCGGCGCAGGCCACGCCCGAGCGGGCGTGCACGCCCTGATTCCACATCTCGAACTCGGGATGCTGCGCCTTCAGCGCGCGCGCGCCCGTTTCGGCGTGGCTCCAGTCGGCGTGATCGACCTCGTCGTAATGGGCGAGGATCTGTTCGACCTTCAACCCCTTGAGCCAGGGGTAGGTCAGCCGTTTCTCCTTGCCTTTGAAATAATACTCAACGTGGCACTGGCCGCAGACGTAGGCGCGCATTTCCTGGCGTGTCGCCATTTTGTTCACATCGTAGTCGGCGACGCCCTGCGAGGCCTTGTAGGCGCGGATGCCTTCGAGGAAGCCGGGGCGGGTGATCCGCAAGGCCATCGTTTGCGAGTCGTGGCAGTCGATGCAGGCGACGGGGTGCTTGAAGTCTTTTTTCGCTTCGGCGTAAGGCATCTGATTGTAGTGTTCGAAGCCTTTGATGAGATCGCCGCCGCCGGCTTTTTTATAGGGCACGTAGACCGAGGCGTGGCAATGGATGCACGTCCCGGGCTGCGCCGCGGCTTTCTGGCGCTCGGTGAAAAGCTGGTCTTCCAGCATGTAGGCGTGGCCGCGCTCCTCGCGGAAATCGACGGCGAAGGCGTAGCCGGCCCACATCGTCTTCAGCCGCGGATCCTCTTCGAGGCGCGACTGGGACACCACCGAGCGCGGGTCGGCCTCGTCCGGGGTGCGCGGCAGCGCCTCGGAGCCGCCGAAGCGCGTCCGCACCTGATCGGTCGTGCGCATGTAAAGATCGTACTGGAGCGGGAAATTTTTTCCCCAGACGGCCGGATCTTCCGTGTCGTCCGTGAGATCGACGACGCGGAAGAAGGGGTTCTTCGCTTCTTCCTTGTGCTGCACGACGTCGGCCAGGAGCCAGGCCACGCCGATGCCGATCAACAGGCTCGCCAGCGCGACGATCGCCGCGAGCGTCCAGATCCCGGAGCGAGAGGATTGAGCCGTCATCGTCTTCTCCTTCCCGTCTAAAATTCCGTGGGGTGGCCCACGGAGGAATGGCAGCGTATGCAGGAAAGCGCCGCGCCGCCGTGCGGGCCGTCCACCGCGTCCACCATGTCGGCATGGCAGCGGCGGCAGGCGGCCTCGGCGATTTCGCGGTTTACGGCGCGGGCCCGCAGGGTGTCGGCGAAGCGACCGGTGGTGAAGGCCCAGGAATGCCAGAAGCCGTTGGACGCCTTGGTGGCGTACTTGCCGATGAAGTCGTGCGGGGCGTGGCAGTCGTTGCAGACGGCCGCGGCGTGGTGCGTGGATTTGATCCAGCCGTCGTAATAGTCGTTCATCGGGTGGCAGTTGACGCAGGCCGAAGGGTCGTTGGTCAGATAGGAATAGCCTTTGGCGTAGACGAAGGTATACAGGCCCACGCCCGCCGCCAGGCCGGTGAAAAGGATCGCCGCGAGGATCGCCGTTCGCGCCGTCATTGGCCGCCTCGCTTGCGCCCGCCCCCGGCGCTCGCCGGATGCAGCAAGAGATCTTTGAGCGTCATCCGCGCCAGCTCCTTTCGCGACGACGTAATTGCCCGGGCGAAACAAATCTGTTGTGTGACCTCCCAAACAGTATTCGGATTTTGAATCTATTTAGGCGAAGCTTGTCAAGGGTTTTTGGACAGCGCCCGTCTGTTTTGCCGAAGCGCGATTCGTGGTATCGTCACCGCGAAAGGCGCGAGGATGACGGACCGTTCGGACATCGCCGCCGTACTGGATGGCGTAGACAAGCGCTTTCCCAAGGCGGCTTCCTTCAGCCGGCTGCTCAAGTCCTGGCGGCGGGAGCAACTCCGCGTGCTGGACGGCGCGAGCCTCGCCGTCCATCGCGGCGAGATCGTCGCCTTGACGGGCGCGAACGGCGCGGGCAAGAGCACGATCATGCGGCTTTTCTGCGGCCTCTTGGTCCCCGACGCCGGCGTCGTGCGCGTCTTCGGCCTGAATCCCGCCGACGAGGCCGTGCGCCGCCGGCTCGACATCGGCGTCGTGCTGCCGAACGATCGTTCCTTCTTCTGGCGCTTGACGCTGCGGCGCAACCTCGAATTCTTCGGCGCGCTCCAGGATCTTCCGCCGCACGAGGCGGCCTTGAGCGCCGAAAGCTGCGCGAAACGGGTCGGCGTGGACGCCGCGCTCGATCGCCCCTTCCGCGAATTGTCCGACGGCATGAAGCAGCGCGCCGCCGTCGCCCGCGCGCTTTTGAACCGGCCGCGCCTGCTTTTGGTCGATGAAGCGACGCGCAGCCTCGATGCCGGCGGCGCGGAGCGCGTCCGGACGCTGATCACGGAACTGGCGCGCTATAACGGCGTGGCGGTGCTTCTGGCCAGCCACAACCTCGACGAGGTCGCCGCGCTCGCCGACCGCGTGCTCTATCTGGAGGATGGGCGCGTCCGGATCGACGGCCTTCCGGCGGCGGTCGGATCGGAAATCCTCGCGCGTCTGCAGGCGAGGGAAGCGGAGGCGACGCGATGACCTCGTTGTTCGCCGCCCGTTTCTGGCGCAAGGCCTGGGCCTTCGTGGTCCGCGATTTCCTGGACGAAGCGTCCTACAAGCTCTACTTTTTCCTCACGCTCTGGGGCGTGGTGTTTGCGGTGCTCGTCTTTTTCTTCCTCTCGCGCGTCATCCCCGAACAGGGCGCGGCGGCGCTCGCCCCTTACGGCGGCCGCTACTTCCCTTTCGTGCTGGTCGGCTTCGCGATGGCCCATTACCTGGAACTCGCCATGCACGGCCTGGGCCGGAGAATTCGCGAGGGACAGCTTTTGGGCACGCTGGAGGCGCTGTTCGTCACCAGAACGCCGGCGTGGCAGATTCTCTTCTTTCTGGTGCTCTATCCGTTTCTCTTCACGTCGCTGATGGTAATGCTTTACCTGGCGCTGGGCTGGGCTTTTTTCGGCGTCGATCTCTCGCATGCCGCCTGGGGCTCGGCGCTGGCGTTCTTTCTGTTGACGGGCTTGTCGCTCGCGCCCTTGGGCATTCTCTCGGCGGCCCTGATCCTGCTGGTCAAGCGCGGCGATCCGGTGTCCTTCGCCGTCACCGGCTTGTCCTATCTGCTTTCCGGCGTGTTCTATCCGGTGGAGGTGATGCCGGGCTGGCTGCAGACGGCGGCGCAGTTCTTCCCTCTGACTCACTCCCTGGAGGGTCTGCGACGCTCCCTCTTGGCGGGCGCGCCGCTCTGGGAGGATCCTTTCGGCCTCGCCGTGCTGCTGTTCTTCGCGGCGGGGCTTTTACCGTTTTCGCTGTGGGTTTTCGGCCGGGCGCTGGCCTATGCCCGCCGCACCGGCGGGCTGCACCATTATTGAGTATTGAGCGCCCGCCTCGCGGCGGGCTGCGATTCCCGCCTGGGGCAGACGCTACGTCAGAAGGGATCTCACCCGCATCCAGAGACCCCGCCCGAGCGTTTCGTCGGCCGTCCGCAGGACGCGGCGGATCACGACCAACACGTCTTCGCCGCCCGCCCAGCGCCGCCGCACGAGTTCCGGATCGATGCCGTTGACGAGACCATTCAATACGTAAGCCGCCAGCGCCGCGTCGTCCAGGAAACCGGCCGGGCCGGTCAGCAGTTCCGGCAGCAGGTCGAGCGGCGAGACGAAATAAGCGATCGCCGCCCAGAGCCTGGTCTTCGCGAGCGGCGAGACGTTGCTGTCCCAGGCCAAGCGGATCAGCAGGTGAAACAGGTCGGGGGCGGCCAGCACGGCGTCAACCCATGCCGGGGCTTTGCCGTGTTTCGTTTCGGCCCAGGCGCGCACGCGAACCCGCAGGCGCCGATAGAAATCGCTTTCATCCGCATGGCGGTTTTCGACGCACACTAAATCATCCATCTCAACCTCACAGCCTTGCGGCGAGCCGTCACTCTTCGGTCAGTCTCTCGCCGTCTCGCTCGCAGGAAATCACTCTTCCTCGACGAATTCACCCGCCTCCGGTGAGATCTCGCCGTCCTGCATGGCCTGGCGGATCAATTCGGCGGCCTGTTCGGCTTCGCGCCTGCGCACCACGAGCCGCACCTCGCCGTAAACGCCGCCGCCCGTCGGAAAGGACGTGCTGCCCATCTCGCGCAAGTTGCAGACGAGTTTCTCCACCGTCAGCATCGCCTTGAGTCGTTCGGCGTCCAGGCGGGTCGCACAGGCGTAAAGCTCGACGAAGTCTTCCTCGTCGGGGGGCATCGGGCCATCGACCAATCGCCTGCCGCAATCGGCGCAATGGTCAACCGCTTCGCGGTACTCCATCCGGCACTTCGGGCAATAGGGCATGCGGTATCCCCTTTCTTGACCTAGCCCGAAGCGTCCTGCGCTTCGCCGACTGGCCTCAGCCTATTATAAAGGCCCGCCGCCGCCGGCGTCCACTGCTTACGGCAGTTTCTGAAAAACGGCGGTTCGCTCCAGCATGGGCTATTTTTTATCCATAAAGTCTCGGGAAAATGAAACGGCCCGATCGATTTTGTTTATAACTTTTTCTTATTAGTTAACACGAGCGTTATCTCGCTGCTGCTCTGGTGGGATGTTCTAACATATGTCAGGGCTTGAAAAATTCCCCCTGAAGGGCTCCAAGGTTTTGACACGACGCGACATAGCAAATAAGAATGAGTGCTCATTCATGACCTCAATTAACTGTAATAATTCCTTTATCTAATTAACGCAGTGCATCTAGAATAAACCTTGACAACAAAGCGGCGCTCTGCTACCTTGCCCCCGACTTCCCCCTCCTTGGCGAAGGAGTCGAGGAGCCGCCGCACCAAGTTCCCGCCGTTCATTCTCATCGCGGCTCCCCGGGGGATTTTAATCCCCCGCAGGCCGAATCGCGTATCGCTGGATATCGCGAAAAGTTATCAAACGCTTCTCCTCGGACCACGCCATGCGCCGGCTGTGCAGGTGCATGCCGCGTGGCTGAAAGTCGGATAAGCCCTTTCGAGTGGATTGCAGGAAGTTCATCGCGTCGCGAGATCAATCGGAGACGGAAAGGAGAGATCATGAGCCAGACGATTTCGGAAACGATCGCCCCTGCCGAGACCAGGAGCGTCAATATGGGGTGGATTGTCACCTTCGCCGGCACGGGCATCAACCTCGCGCTGGGCATTCTCTATACGTGGAGCGTCATCAAGGGGAAGATTCCCGAAGCGTGGGGCTGGAGCGAAGCGCAGAAGTCGGACCCCTACGCCATCGCCTGCTTCGTTTTCGCCATCGCCATGGTTGTGGCGGGCCGCCTGCAGGACAAGCTCGGCCCGCGCATCGTGGCCACGATCGGCGGCGCCGCCGTGGCTTTGGGCTGCATCATCGCCGGGCTCGCCGGAAGTTCCTACGCCGGTTTCGTCGTGGGCTTCGGCGTGCTGACCGGCGCCGGCATCGGCTTCGGTTACGCCAGCGCCACGCCGCCGGCCGTCAAGTGGTTCCCGCCCGCCAAAACCGGCCTTATCGCCGGCCTCGTGGTGGCCGGCTTCGGACTGGCCAGCGTTTACATCTCGCCCTTGGCCACCTGGCTGCTCAACACCTACGGCGTGTCCAACACGATGATCATCTTCGGCGCGGCCTTCCTCGTCGTGGTTTGCGGGCTCGCTCAGCTGCTCAAGAATCCACCCGCCGGCTACAAGCCGCAAGCGCCGGCTTCCGCCGCCAAGGCGGCCGCGCTCAAGCCCGCCATCGGCGACAAAACCTGGCGCGACATGCTGGCGTCCCCCAATTTCTGGGTGCTGTGGCTCATGTTCTTCTTCGGCTCGGCCGTCGGCCTGACGGTCATCGGCTCGGCTCAGGGCATCGCCAAGCAATCGCTGGGCGATGCGGCCTTCTGGGCCGTGGCGGTGCTGGCCGTCGGCAACGCCGGCGGGCGCATCGCGGCCGGCGTGGTCAGCGACCGCATCGGCCGCCAGTGGACGATGTTCCTCTCCTATGTCGTGCAGTGCGTGATGGTCATGATTCCGTTCTTCTTCGCCGAAAGCGTGGTCGCGCTGCTGTTCGCCGTGCTGATGATCGGCGCCTGCTACGGGGCGAACCTGTCGTTGTTCCCCTCGGCCACCAAGGATTACTTCGGGCTGAAGAACTTCGGCTTGAACTACGGCGTGATGTTCTCGGCCTGGGGCGTGGCGGGGCTGACCCTGCCGCGCGTCGATGGCATGATCAAGGACGCCGTTTTCGCGGCCACGGGCGCCAAGCCCATGTACGCCGAAACGACGATGTACATCACGATCTCGCTCATGGTCGTCGCCGCCGTCCTGACTTTCGTGAGCCGGGCGATCGTCAGCAAGTCGAAATAACTCCGGAGAAATTTCTCCCCAGTGGATCGGGGGAGGGTGAAGTCGGGAAACCGATGGATCCCTCCCTTTTTATTTGGCGCGGAAATAGTGCTTCATGGGCGGGCGTCTTCGTCGGGCGTCAGGCAGACGCCCCAGGCGGCGGCGCGTGTCTCCTCGTAGGCCTTCACTTCGTCCTCGGTCAGCCTGTAGCCGTAGGTCACGCCGTCGGCTATGTCCGGTCGGCCGCCGCCGGCCTTGCTGCCCAGGATGTAGGTTTCGGGGGAATGAAAGAACCCCGTCATCTCGTCGCGTCCGAGCGTCTCGTTGAAAAAGATGTTGACGTCGATGCCGCCGTCGATCACTTCCACCTCGATCGGCGGACCGGCGTAGAGGCGGAACGGGTCGGTCTTGAGATTGTAGCCGGCCTTGCCGTCGATCTCAATGTCTTGCACCAGCCCCGTGAAGGCGAAGTTGTAGCCTTCGTCGTAGGTGTAGGGCCACGGATGCCATTTCGGCAGTTCGTAATCCGTGTGCGGCGTGGAGGGATCGATGGTGTCGGCGTCGCAGGCGCTGCCGCTGAACACGCCCGTATCCGGATCGACCTCGATGATCCAGTAGACTTCCAGCGGATAGGCGAAGGGCTCCGACAGATCGAGCCAGGTGACGAAGACGCCCGACTCGAAGCTCGTCGGCTTCTCTTCTCCAGCCGGCGTGACGCCGAAAAACAGATCGAGATAAATTCGGGTCTCGTTGCCGTTCAGGTCGGCCAGACCGGGAGAAAAGCGCAGCAGATACTCGCCGATTCCCATGTCCGCCGCCGGATCGACGCTCAGCTTGGCCTCGATATCCTCCGCCGGCGCCTCCTCCACGGACCAGTCCGCGCCCGCCGCTTCCATCCGGCGTCGGCAGACGCCGTCGTCGTCGCCCGATAATTCGCGGCACAACTCGTTGTCGCCAACCATGTAGCGGCGGCAGCTCCACGTTTCGTAGGCTTTGAAGGCCCGGCAATCCTGCTCGACGATCAATTTGTTCCCCTTGAAGCTCTGCTCGGCGCGGCAGACGCAGGGCGTCTCGGTGAACGTCAGAACGGCGGAAGCAGGCGCGACGGGACCGAACCACATGCGGGAGCAAGAACTCGTGTCGTCGTCGCCGCGGCACTGAGCAACAAGCTGGCCGTCCGGGTCGAGCAACCGGTCTGAACGATGCCAGATGGCCATTTCCATCGACGTGATGTCGATCGCTTCGGTGAAGACGATATCGATGTTCGCCTCCGGCGTGGTGGATGTGGACGGCGCGGGGTCCGAACTGGCGATGCCCGGCGGGGGGTCGAACGTGCAGCCTGCCAGATGTAAAAACGAGACAAGGGCGATAAGCGGCAAGCTCGCGGAGGCCATAAGGGAAAGCAGTCGCATTGCTTGAACTCCTAATACCGGAAAGTGAATCGCCCCTGGACGAGGCTGCTGGCGACGGCGTAGCCGTTTTCGTCCTTCAAGGCGTCGCCGGGCAGAAGCACGGCGCCTTCCAGGTCGAAGAGGAAATGCTCTTCCCAGAGATTGAAGGAAAGGCGGAGGTCGAACTCGGTTCCGTAAAAACTGGCCGGCCGCCCGCCGTTGAAGTTCACTTTGTCGTCTTCGAGATCGTCGGCGTCGTAATGGTAGAGCGTGGCGTAAGGGTCGATCAGCGGTTTCGCCGCCCAGGCGAGCAGCGCGCCGGTCCGGACGAACACGAAGTCCGCGATGCGCCACGTAACCTGGGGGAAAATGGCGATGGCGTTGGTGAAGCCGCCGTTGGTTTCGATCTGGCTGGACGGATTGGCGTTGGTTTCCACGGTGACCGGAATTTCCGCCTTGCGGACGAAATACCGGGCGGCGGCGGCGGAGCGGGCCGACTCGAACGCCAGCACCTGGGGGAAGAGCAGCAGGCCGACCTTCGTGTCTTCGGCGAAATAGAACTGCGTCAGGTCGCTGTCGCCGCGCGGATCGTCGTCGCCGCTGGCGTAATCCACTTCGAAAGTCAAGGTGACGGGGCCGACGTCGTAATCGGCGATGGCGAACATGCCCCACGCCTTGATGCTCTGCGTTTCCGGAATGCTGCCGGGACCGGTGGTGCGGAAGAGGCTCTGCGCCTCGGAGATCTCGCGCGTCTCGCCCTGGAGGACGCCCCATTGGGTCTCCAGGCGGAAATTCTCGATCCGCACGCTGGTTTCGAGCGCCATGATGTGAAGCTTCAACCCGATGTCCTCGCCGGTCCGGTACACATAGGCGAAGCCGGCCCTGAGGTCGCCGCAAGGCGCGGAGCCGAGCGCGAACTCGGGGAGCTTGTAGGTCAGGGAAAAGGCGAACTGATAGGTGTCGTCGCCCAGAAACTGGGCCTGATCGTTCACCAGGCTGTCGTAGGCGAAGCCGAAGAGCAGGCCCCGGTCCAGACGGCTGTCGGCGGCCCCGGGATCCCCCTTCATCGCCGCTTTCACCACCTCGATGGGTTTCGTCCCGAACAGAATGCGGTCCGCCGTATCGCCTCTGCCCGCCGGGCCGAAGCGGTTGAGGTCGTTGTCGCCGTCGTTTAAGACGATTCCCCGGCCTTCGTAGGCGGGCATGCGCCCGACGCGCAGCTCGCCGACGAGAATGTTCGCCTCGCCCCAGGCCCGCCGCAACTTGATCGGCTCGATCGCCTTCAGGCCGTAGGTGTAGGAGTCCGGATCGTTCGGGTCGAGGGTTTCGTCTTTGAGCGCGATGGTCAGGCCCGCGTTGTTCGGCGAGCGCACCGCCGTGTGGATGCCCTGGTTGGGGTAGGGAGGTTCGCCGTACACGAGGCCGTTGTCGCCGAACAGCACGCCGTCGAGCAGATCGATCTGCGTATGGAGGCGAACGAAATTTTTCCAGCCGAGCAAAAAATGGGTGCGGCCGCGCTGCACGCCGTAGAACACGTCGGTGACGTCCTCGCCGTTGAGTTCGAGCGGGGCGATGTAGATCATGCTGAACTGATATTCCGCTTTCAGATCGAAGAGCACGCCGGAATCGGAATGAATGAGCGGCGGCCTCGCGTCCGTCAGTCCCGAATAGGCCTGCGCCGGTTTGGTTTCAGACTCGGCCGGGACCGGCAATGGCGATTCGCCGCCCTCCTTCGCCCCGGCGGCGGGCGGATCGGCGCAACGCCCCTCGACGCAGATCCGCTCGCCCTTGCATTGCGTGTCGTAGCGGCATCCGTCAAGAGCAGACGTATCGGCCTCGGCGGCCGGGGCGGGAGCATCCGCCGCCGGTGTTTCGACAGGAGCGGTCGCGTCCGCCGCCGGTGCGGCCGCCGGCGAGGGCGTCAAGGCGGAAGCCTCCGGGGAGGCGACGTCGGTGAAGGCCGAAAGGGGAAGCGGAAGAAAAAACAGAAAAAGCGCGATGCCGCGTTTGAAGAGACAATTCATGCGTACACCTCGGCACAAGAAAGCGTTTTCGATCGTCTCCCCGCCTTACTGTCGTTCCATGAGCACGCTGAAATCGATGTAGCAGTCGCCGAAAATGGGAACGTCGTACAAAAACACCTTCGCCGTTCCCGTCCCGCCATCGCCTTCGAAAGCAATCGTCGAGGTCTCGACGCTCGTGACGCCCATCTGTTGAGGGTTGACGTCGCAAATAATCATGATGTCGCCGTGCACGACGCCCGTGATGACTTCCTGCACGTCGCCCTTGTAATCGCATTCGCCGACGAGGCCGAGTTCATAAGTGCTGACGTCAACGTTGCCGGGGGTGACGCGGGCGTCGAAGCTCGCCATGCTCGGATTGCAGTTGGAGTAGGTTGTCGTCAGCGTCCGCCGCCATGTTCCCGCCTGATCGAAACAAATGGCGGTTTCCCGCGAGCAGGCCGGCAGGTTGCAGACTTTGCCATTCCACCACGGCGCTTCCGGCGGCCAGCTTGCGGGAACGATGCAGGTTTCGCAATGGTCGCCTTCCCAGGCCGACTGACAGTCGCAGACCGGCGCGCCGGAGGAATCGTCGCAATCGCCGTGGCCGGAACAGGTGGTCTCCTGGCAGCCGGTGTCTTCGCCGCAATTGCCGCCGTCCTCGTGATAGCCCGCCGCGCAGTCGCCGCAGGCGGGTTGGCCGGCGTTGTTTTCGCACATTCGGTGAGCGGCGGCGCACTCCGTATCCTCGGCGCAGGGATCGCTCGGCCGGCATTCGCCGTCGCCGTAATCCTGGAAATCCTGGTCGCAGAGGCAGCGGAACGCTTCTTCCGCGTCCGGGACACAGGTTGTCCGGTGGGACTGGTTGCAGGGATTCGGAACGCAGGCGTCGCTTTCGGCTTCGGTTTCTCCCTCTTCTTCCCGGGCGGTCTCCGTTTCGTCATCGACATCGGCGTCTTCATCGCCGTCGAGGTCTTCGCCTCCGCCGGGGAACACGGGCTCGCCGACGTAGCCGCTGCCCTCGGGCCAGGTCTGCCCGCTGCAAGCGAAAGCGAAAAGCAAGGGGAGAATGAAGAGGACGAGAAAACCAACTATAGGGCGGCCATCCGTTTTCATCGAAACGTCTCCTACAGCGTTGAAGCCGCGGACAGGCCCGGCCGCGCCGTCATTCGTCCACCACCGCCATGAACATTCTCGCGATCTCGTGATGCCCCACCGGGTTGGGATGGATGCAGGTCAGGTCGAACCACCGTTCGCCGCCGGCCGGCGGCATGAAGCACTGACTGGCCGGGTCGGTGTTGTGGAAGCCGTGGCCGCAGAAATTTTCCAGCATGAAAATCATGTCGATGCCGAACTCGATGGCGATCTCCATGAAGGCTTCGTTGAAGCGGATGGTCGGCGCGGCGCCCTCGGGCCATGCGCTTAGGCCCGTGAACACGGAAGCGAGACACGAATTGAGGTCGCCGGTGCCGTCGGTGTACTCGTAGGTATTGGAGGTGATGACGAAGACGCCGTTGGGGAAGCGGGCCGGGTCTTCATAAAACCAGCCGATGGCGTCGCGCATCAACTGAACGGTGTCCTCGCATTCGTCCATGATCTGCGGCAGCGTCGCGCCCTCCGTCCAGTCCTTGGCCCAGTTGTAGAGATCGTTGCCGCCGATGGTCATGACGACGAGCGTCCGCTTGGGTTCGGGCAGAGTGGGGAAACAGGTGGGAATCTGCTGATGGGGCGGCAGAAGCAGATCATCGACGCGCGCGCCCCATTCGGCGCATTCCCTGACTTCGATCTCCGTGCCGAACTTCGCCTGCAACTGGGCCGTCAGCACGTAACGGTAATAGTCCCAGATCGCCGTCGGCGGCGAACCTTCCGTGATCGAGTCGCCCAAGAAAACGACTTTCTCGATGCCGGTGATGTCCTGATGATTGGTGCCGAGACAGTGCGAGCCGACGATGGGATTGTACTGGTCGTAGTCGGGCCCCTGGCTGCCTTCGCCGGACTTATCCTTCCAGCACTCGGCGACGGTGAGCTTGGTTTCCTCCTCGGCTTCGGGCTCCGTCTCCGTGTCGAGGTCGCCGTCTGGTTCGGGGTCGTCGTCTCCGTCGGTCGGTTCGTCGCCGTCCTCTGCCGCGTCGCCGTCCGCAAGCGGATCGCTGTCCGGCGGATCGCTCTCGTCGTCCGGCTCAGTATCCACGTCGCCGTCGAGGACCTTATCGCCATCGGTCGAGGCGTCGTTTTCCGTCGTCTCCTCGGCGTCGGCGTCGGCGGGGATTTCCCGGGGCAGACAGTAGCCCTCCAGGCATTCGAAGCCGTCCTCGCACAGCTCGCTTTCACCGCAGGATTCGGCCGGGAGGCAGCGATCGTTCCGACAATAGGCGGCCACGCCGCAATCGGCGTCGTTTTGGCAGAAGCGCGATTCCTGGCAGACGCCATCGACGCAAAGCATTCCGACGGGGCAATCGGTGGGGAACGTACAGCCGGCGGCCTGGCGGTCTTCACAAGCCCCCGCCAGCAATGCCGCGAGCAGCGCCAGGAAAAAGGGGAGAGACGCGTTTTTGCACCGACCGGGCATGGTTTTTTTTCCGGCTAAGATTTTTGCCTCGACGACTCGGCCGCCGGAGCGCCTTTTGCCGCGCCATCGGACGGCGGTTTCGCGCGCTCCACGAACAAGGCTTCCTTGGCGATTCGCAGCAGTTCTTTGAGCTGCGGTTCCAAAGATTTCTCCTCGTCCACGTCGAACAGCGGCCGCGAAACGCTGCCGAAGGCGACAGCGCCAAGCGTCATCATCATAATCAAGATGATGTAGGAACGCGGGTCCACCTCCGGCTTGATAATGCCCATCCTCTGGCCGATTTTGATATAATCCACCAGCACCGTAATCCACGGGCGGAGGTGTTGCTTCGCCAGCGCATGCACCATGTCGAGGTTGTCGAGCGACTCCCGCATGGCGAACCGGGCGCGGTTTCTGTCGGCTTTGAAAAAATCGAGGACCATGTTGAGCGTCGAGGCGAATCGATCATGGCCGCTCGCCGCCGCCTCCATCAGGCGCGGAACCTTGTTTTGCCAGTGCAGCATCAGGTTTTCGAGGACCGCCCGATGCAGACCTTCCTTGGAGCGGAAATGATACACGAGCGAAGGCTTCTGCATCCCCACCGCGTCGGCGATGGACTGCAAGGTCGCGCCCTTGAAGCCGACCTCGCTGAATTGGCGCGTGGCTTCCTCGATAATTCGCTGACGCGCGTTCGGCGGCCTGTCGTCGGAATTGCGCCGCATCTCGTTTTCCCGTTCTAACGCTTGTTCAGTAATAAGCTACCGAATGTTAGATGGGTTGTCAACTTGCCAATAAATCCGCATGGAGGTCCCGCTTGTCGCCGCCTCGCCCGGCGCGCCGTTTTGACATCCGCGAAGCGATCGTTTAGCGTTTTTATCGAAGCACGACGGGCGATGACAACGGCGCCAGGCGCCGAGGGTGCCTGAATGGCGATCAAAAAGTGGGGATTGCTGGCCGCGTGCGGCTTCTTTTTGGCCGTGACGGCGCATCTTTATTGGGAGGCGCACGAACGCGCCGCCTTTACCTTTCCCGTTCCCTGGCCCGATGAAACGTCTTTTCTTCTGCCGGCGCTGGCCTTCGCCGATCACGGCAGCCTTTTTACCGAAGAGTTGAATCCCGAGCGCGAAATTTTCTGGATGCCGCCCGGCTACATGCTGAGCACGGGTCTCGTCTTCGGCGTCGCCGACTTTTCTTTCAGCCGGGCGCGGGACCTTTCGGCGATCTGCGTGCTTCTCGCTCTCCCGCTGATCGTTTGCATCGTTGCGCGCTTCGGTCTGGCTTTGCCGATGAGCGTTCTTTGCTCGCTTGTATTTCTCAACCGTTATTTCGTGGCCGCGGGCAACATCGCCCGCATGGAAGCGCTGCTTGTTCTGATGCTGGCGGCGGGCTTTTTTCTGATTTTTTACGGTCGTAAAAACTGGGGATTTTCACTTTTGGCGCTTGCTCCGCTTGTCCACCCCAACGGCGTTTTCTTTCTGGCGGCGGCGGTGATTTGCGATTTGCTCTCTAAGGATGTTCCATTTCATCGATCCATGCGGAAAAAGCGCGATCTATTGCCCTTTCTTGCGGTTGTCGCGGCCTGGCTTTTTTACCTGGCGCATGTGCTCCGCAACTGGGGTGCTTTTTGGAACGACATGGCGTTTCAATTTACGTTGAAACAGCAAGGGAGCGCGCTGGCGGCTTTCCTTGAACCTGGAGCATTGGCGGTGCTGCTGATCCTGTTTCTGTGCGGACTGATCAACCGGCGAGAAAAGCTTGGCGCGGGATACCTCCTCGCGATGGCGCTCCCGGCCTGGCTGGCCGGCTACGCGGGGCGCGTCAGCCAGATGTTCTGGTACGGGATTTTCGACATCCTCGCGTGCCTGTTCGCCGCCGCCATGGCGCTGCACGTTCTGTGGCGCCTGAGCGGCAGGCTGGCGGATCTGGCGGCAAGGCGCGCGCTTCGGCTGGCGGCCTTTGCGGCATTGTTCGCGGCGAGCCTCGTGCTGTTGTTTCTGCGCGGGGTGGTGGAATGGCCGCTCGATTATCCCCCCGCCATGACCTTCGCCGGCATGACGACGGCGGCTCCGGCTTACGTCACGCCCAGCGAGCTTGAAGAGGTCCGCGCCTTCCTCGAAACGCAAACCGCGCCGGGCAAGACGCTTTCCGTGGAGTTTTTTCCGAGCGCGGATGGCTTGTTCTTCAAGGAAAAACCGCTCCGTTCGATGCGCATCTCCAGTCCGGTGTTTCATGCCGGACAGGCGGATTTGTTCGTCGTCCATGTCTCGCCCGCTTTGCCTGGGTGGTGGGACGCCCAGCTCAAAGAGGCTTTGGCCAAAGGGCGGATCGCCCCGGAGCGCGATCTTTTTCTGCGAAACGGGGAAAGCCTCTGGTTTGCCGGCCGACGTGAAGCGAATCGCCCCCCGTGACCGGGTCGCAGAGGAAAGCGACGATGAAGCCGCCAGCGGCCTTGGAGCCATAGCCGGTTGATCGCGTCCGAGCGCCGGCTTGACCCTCGCGCTGCGGACGGCCTATAATGGCGCTAATGGGGCGCAACGCCGAGGGAATATTGTGAGCCGACCGAAAGCTCCGCTAGTGGGTTTCATTCTGCTGCTTGGCGCCGCTCTCGGGCTGGCATGGGCGGCCTTTCGTCCGGATCCCAACCTTGCCGCTTTGGAAACCCTGGCCGGCGTCTTCGACATGGCGGTGTCGCTGGACAACCCGATTCGCCCGCCGGCGCTGCCCGTCAACCAGCCCGTTCTGGCCAACGGCGAGGCGGGCCTCGCCCAGATGCGGTACGACTCCTTGGGGCTGAGCCAAGGGCCGTTTGTGGCGATCCGGCGCTCCGTGGAGGTTTACTCCTGGAAGGAAACGCCCAGAGAAATCACGGCAACGCAGAGCGCCAGGCCGTCGCTGGAGGAGCGCTTCGTCTATACCACCGAATGGACGGCCAATCCGGTGGATTGGCGCGATTTGCACTCCTTCAAAGACCGGCAATTCGAGATCCCGTCGTTCAAAAACCAGGATTTTCTGCCCCGGCTGCTGTCCGTCGGTCGGTTGGAGATCGACCCGGTGGAGGTGGAATTCCTCGGATGGGAGGATTACAACCTGAACTCGGGCGAGCTTGAAGTGCTTGATCGCCGACCGCACGACGCCAAATACGTCTATTCCCGCGCCGATGCGCCGCAAGACCCTCATCCCGGCGATTGGCGCTTCAGCTACCAGGTTGTGCGCCTGGATCATGCCAATCCGGAAATTACGGTTCTGGGGAGCCTGGAACGCAACCGTCTTGTTCCTTACCTCACCCCGGGCGGTAAAAAAGTGTTCCTGATCGCCACGGGCCCTCCCTCGCGGCTCAGAAGTTTTCTTCATGACGAGATCGAGCCGCTGCGTTTGGCGGGGAGCTACGACGTCTTTCTTTTGGGATTGGCTGTCATTTTAGGCTTGGCGGCTCTCATCGGGCTGGTTTGGCGATTGCGGCCTCGGCCGGCAATGGAAGCTTGACGGGAGCGTTGACTTTCGGCTAGACAATGATTGGGGAGTCAAGATCAATCGTGTAGGGAATGGGTGGGTCTCATGGCGCGCATCATCCAGGACGACACCGTACTGTTTCTCAACTCGGAGGTGAAGCTCGAAGACCTGGATCTGACCGCACAGGAGGGCTTCATTCTCTCCCGCATCACCCGCAAGACCGCCGTTCGCGAGGTCTACCAGCTCAGTCTGCTCGATCGCGCGGCCACCGCCTCCGTCTTGAAGAAACTTGTCGATCAGGGCGTGTTGGGGATCGACGAGCCGGAGAAAGAAGAGCCCGTCGCCGCGGCCGTGCCGCTGCCGAAACGCGACTACGGCGGTTTCATCTTCAACCTCCTGGAGTTGCAGGAAGAAATTGATCTGCCGCAAGATCTGAAAAAGGAGATTCTTTTCGTCCATACCCAGATGGACGAGTGGACGAACTACGAATTGCTCGGTCTGACGCCCGATGCCGGCGAGGCCGCCGTGCGGACCGCATTTCTGCAGTTGTCGAAAATTTTCCATCCCGACGTCTATTTCAGGAAGCGGCTCGGTTCGTATCAGACGCGCATCAATCAGATTTACTCCCACCTGGCCGCCGCTCACGCCACGCTCACCGATCCGGTGGAATGCGTCCAGTACCGGCGGCGCTTGATCGACGAGGGGAAAATTCTGCCGGGACCGAACGACCTTCCCGAAGATCCCATGGAACGCGAACGGCGCTTGCAACGCCAGGCCAAGGAACAGCGCATTCTGAACAACCCGATGCTCAAACGCGTGCAGAAGGGGCGAGAGTTCTTCGAAGCAGGGGAGGCCGACATCCAGAAACAGGCCTGGATCAGCGCCGCCAACAATTTCAAATTCGCGATCATGTACGACCCCCATAACGAGTTATATAAGCACAAGGCCGAGCAGGTGAAAGACCTCGCCGACCGGGCGGCGGCGGAGCGCGTCTACCAGCGCGGTCTGGTGCTGGAATCCTACGGCCAGGACGGGTATTTCGAGATGTTCATCAAAGCCGCCACCATGTATCCGAACGGCGCGGAATTCAACGTCAAAGTGGCGCGCTCGTACTGCGATCAAACCGACTATCGGGAAGCGCTGCCGTTCGCCAAGCGGGCGGTCGCCGTGGAGCCGAAGAACAATGAGTATCGCTTGTTATTGGGGCAGATCCTGCTAAAATTGAAAGATAAGGCAGAAGCGGCCAAACAGTTCGAGGCGGTGATCAAAGCCGAACCGGAAAACGAATTGGCGAAGAATCTTCTCAAAGAAGCGAAGAAGTGGTTCTAGCGCTGGGCGTTTGAGCGAAACGACCGGAAAAGAGGCGGGGCGATGGCTCGTGTGATCGGGATAGATCTAGGCACCACCAACTCCTGCGCGGCCTACATCGAAGAAGGCGTGCCGTCGGTCATCCCCAACAAGGCCGGCTATAAAATCACGCCCTCCGTCGTGGCGATCACCGCCTCGGGCAAACGGCTGATCGGGCACGCCGCCAAGCGTCAGGCGATCACCAACCCCACCAATACCGTTTTCTCCGTCAAACGCCTTATCGGCCGGACCTTCGACTCGCAGATCGTCCAGGCGGCGCGCATTTCCAGTCCCTACGAGCTTGAGGAAGGCCCGAACGCCGACGTGCGCATCCGGATGCACGGCAAGCTGTATTCGATCCCGGAAATCAGCGCCATGATCCTGGCGGAGATGAAAAAGGTCGCCGAAACGCACTTGGGCGAATCCGTGGAAAAAGCGGTCATCACCGTCCCCGCCTATTTCAAGGACCCGCAGCGGCAGGCCACGAAAGACGCGGGCATGATCGCCGGGCTCGACGTTCTGCGCATCCTCAACGAGCCCACGGCGGCCGCGCTGGCTTACGGCTACGGCAAGAGCATGCGCAAAAAAGTGGCCGTCTACGACCTCGGCGGCGGCACTTTCGACATCTCGATCATGGAAATCTCCGACGGCGTCTACGAAGTCATCACCTCCAACGGCGACACGTTTCTGGGCGGAGAAGATTTCGACAGCCGCATCATGGAATGGCTGCTGGACGAATTCTTCCAGGAGCACGGCGCCGATCTGCGCGAAGACAAGATGGCGATGCAGCGGCTCAAAGACGCCGCCGAGTCGGCCAAAATTTCGCTTTCCACGGTGACGGAAACGGAGATCAATCTGCCCTTTGTCGCCGCCGACGCCGCCGGGCAGCCGCTCCACCTGCAGAAACGGCTGACGCGCGAGGAACTGGAGGAGATGGTGGCCGACCTCGTCGAGCGCACCGTCGATATCTGCCAGAAGGCGGTGCGCGACGCTCAGCTTCGCGTCGATGACGTTGACAACGTGCTTTTGGTCGGCGGCCAGACGCGCATGCCGATGGTGCAGCGTTCCGTCGCCGAATTCTTCCAGACCAAACCCCTGAAAAATCTGAATCCCGACGAGGCGGTGGCCCTGGGCGCGGCGATTCAGGGCAACATGCTGCTCGAATCCAAGTCCGACAGTCTGCTTCTGGACCTCACGCCGCACGCGCTCGGCGTAGGCATCACCGGCGGCTATTTCAAGGAGATCATCTCCAAGGATTCGCCGATTCCGATCAGCAAAAGCCACGTCTTCACGACGGAGACGGATTTTCAGGAGGCGGTGCGGATCATCGTTTTGCAGGGCGAAGGGGCGAATTCCGAGTCCAACATTCTGCTCGGCGAATTCGTGCTCAACAACATCAAACGGTCGCCGCGAGGCGAAACCCGCATCAAGGTGTTCTTCGATCTCGACGGCGACGGCACGCTCAAGGTCTCGGCGCGCGACATGGACACCGGACAGCAGCAGTCGATCATGGTCAGCGCCTACAGCTACCTGACGGAGAAGGAAATCTCCGACATGGTGGAGGACAACCGCGAATACGTGCTGGAGCAGCAATACGAGGAGACGCTGGAGCGCGTGCGTTCGAGCGTGAGCGTTCTGATTTCGTCGATCGAGTCGGCCGTCCCGCGGTTGCGCGCCCAGCTCGGCGGCAGCGCGGAAAACGAGCGAGCCCTGCAGAAAATCCTCGATATCGTCGAGAGCGGCAAAGCCGCCATCGAAGCCAACGACATGGAGCGGCTCATGGAGGTGGAAGGCTACCTCAAGCGGACCCACTCCATCCTGCAGCAAAACGCCGCTTCATCGTAAAACGAACGATCGAATCGAGACCGGCGGCGCCGCGACGAGCGGCCGAAGCGCGGTTCAGTCGTCGCCGTCGTCGTCCTGGGGAGGCGTTGCATCACCGACCGGACCGGGGTGCGCGGCGCGGTAGAGGTCTCTCTTCAGCAGGTGCGACGGCGGAATCAGCCGCATCAATTCGGGCGGCGGCGGATCGTCGAGGTAGAAAATTTTCACGAGGTAGAGGCCGCCGGGCGCGGCCGTCTGGCCGGCGGCGCGCCGGTCCTTGGCGGCAAGAATCGCCGCCAGATCCTCCGGTTCGCGTCTGCCCGCGCCGACCTCGATCAGCGTCCCGGCGATGTTGCGCACCATGTGTTTCAGATAGGCCGTGGCGAAAATTTCCAGCACGATCACGTCGGGGTGGAAATTCGCCCGCGCCAGATCGAGCTTGTAAATATAGCGCACGGCGTGTTTCGCCGCGCAGCCCGCCGCCTGAAACGACGTGAAGTCGTGCTCGCCCTGCAGATGCCGGGCGGCCTGCCGCATCCGCTCCAGGTCGAGCGCTTCGCGCACGTGGCCGGCGCGATGCCGCAAAAGCCCCGAGCGGATGTCGCGGTTGAGGATGTGGTACTGGTAGATTTTGCCCCGCGCGTGACGTCGGGCGTCGAAATCCATCTCCACGTCTTCCGACTTGAGCACGCAGACGTCGCGCGGCAGTTGCGTATTGAGCGCCTTGGCGATTTGCGGCCCCGGGATGCGGCATTCGGTGATGAACGTCGCCACCTGGCCGAAGGCGTGCACGCCGGCGTCCGTGCGGCCCGCGCCGTGAACGCGGCTGAACCCGCCCGTCACGCGGCGCACGGCCTCCTCCAGCAGCGCCTGGATCGTCACCCGTTCCGGCGTTTGCATCTGCCAGCCATAGTAGGCCGTGCCTTCGTATTCGATGAGCAGGCGGATCTTGCGCGCCATCGCCGCCGCCTCGGTGTCCCGATCAGAATTCGAACAGCAGTCCGGCCAGGAAGGAATGGTCGGAGAGGTCGAACGACGATCCGGACCAGAAGTCGTTGACCTTGGCGAAGGTTCCCTCGGCGTAGATGTAGGTGTTGTTCACGCCGAAATCCTGGTCGAATTCGTTGGCCAGCTTGCGGTCGATGAAATCGAGGCAGATCTGCAGGCCGTAGCTGACGTGGAAGCCGAAGGTGCCGCCGAAGCCTTGCGACGCGCCGCCGTCCGCGTTTTCATAGGACGCCACGTCGCCGTTCTGGTTGAGGATCCACCAGATGTAATAATCGAGCCCCAGCTTCGCGTAGGGCACCAGCGGCACGCCGTACTTTTCCCAGGTGTCCACGTAGCGATAGACGGCGGAAAGCTTGAGCGGGATGAGATTGAAGACGGTCGTATCGGCCGACTGACCTCCCGTGACGTAGAGCCCCTTGCCGTAGGTCTGCCAATAGCCCAAGGCGGCTTCCAGGCCGACGGTGCCGTAGCCCTGGTAGAGGAAACGTTCCATCCCGAGCTGGAACATGAAACGGACTTTGTCGCCGAAAACGTCGCTCGCCGGCGACTCGCCGCCGGAGAATTCGCTGTCGATGTAGCGGAGCTTGTAGAAACCGAAAGCGAGATGAGCCGTCCAGGCTTTGGGCGACGCCGTGGGACCCCCGCCGGACGCGACAACCGTCTCGTCCTGCTGGGCCATGGCCGGCGACGCGGCGAACAGGAAAAGCGCCGCAAAAAGCGCGATCGACAAACGCTTCATGGCCGCGCCTCCTTTCGCCGAAGAATCAGCCCGACGCCGGCGAGCGTGACGAACGCGCCGGAGAGCAACAGCATCCGCGTCGCCCAGTTCCACTCGTACGCCACGCGTAGCGCCAGGACGGCGGGAGCGAGCGCCTGCCGGACGCTCCAGGCCAGAACGGGGCTTTGCGCAATGCGCTTCGCCAGCGCCGGCGAATGGAGATAGTAGAAGGCGATGAAACGCCGACCAAGGGGAGACCCGGCCAGCACGTCGTCGCGGAAGCGCCGCAGCAATTGGACGTCTTTCGCGTCATACGCGCCATAAGCGGCGGTGGCGATGAAGCAGAAACCGCCGTCCTCCTTGCCGCCGTTGCGCTTGTAGAATTCCCAGAAATCGTCCACTTGGCGCGGCGTGCCGTAGATCGGCTCGGACCACTTGAGGCTTTTGTTGCCGGCGGCGTCGATGGCCTTGGCGCGGATCTCGTAACGAACGTCGTTTTCCAGATCGGTGATTCGGTAGGACTCGCCCGAGGCGCCATTGGCGGCGTAAATTGTGCAGCCGGGAAGCTCCTCGGAGGTCGGCCCGTCCCCTTCCTCGGCGTCGCCGTCTACGGTTTCATCGCCATCGGAAATATCGCCGTCCGCCGCATCGCCGTCCGCCGTTTCTTCTTCGTCCTCGGACAGTTCCGGTTCCGCGTCGCCGTCTTCGATCGGCGCATCGCCATCGGTAGCGGTGTCCTCTTCGCCCTCGGTCGCGACGTCATCGTCGCCGTCGGCCGCGGCCTCCTCGTCTCCGTCAACGGCGACGTCTTCCTCGCCGTCGCTCGCCTCTTCCTCGGTCTCTTCATCCTCATCGCCGGCCTGCAACGGCAGCGCTTCATAGAGGGCCACGTCGTCGCCGGCCGCCAGCGCCGCTTCGGCGCTTTCACTCCTATCCAGATCTACGTCGCCGTCTACGTCGCCGTCGCTATCGGCGCCATCGGTGCGGCGGACGCAGAAGGTTGCGAAAACTTCGGTCTCGGGATTGTTGCTCTCCGACGTCGTCACCGGCGTCCAGGAAACGGTGAGCGCGTTCTCGCCGGGAATCGGATTGTCATCCAGGACCATCTTAGCCGGCGGATCCTCGTCCACGTTGATGGTTACGGACTGGGTCGGATCGTTGTTGACGACGCGCTCGTCGTCGTCGCTGTCGCCGTCGATGAAGCTTTCGTCGTCAGTATCGCCGTCGGTGTTGTTGTTATTGTTTCCCTCGGTGTAGTTCACCTTCACCGTAACCGAGTAAGAATAATACGGGCCGTCGCCGATCGTGCCGCGGCCGGTCGTTCCGCCTCCCGTTTCCTTGGCTTTCAGATCTTTCGTGGTGAAGGAGACGGTGGCCGTTTTGCCGGAAAACTCGCCCTGATCGTAGAGGACGCCGGACAACTCCTGGCCGATCCAGAGCTGCCAGTTGTCAACGGTCGTGTTCGAAGAGGCGTCGTAACGGAAGCTCAATTTGATGACGGAGTCTTCCCGGACATAGATCGACTCCAGGTCAACTTCGTCGCCCTCGACTTCGACTTGGTAAACGTCGATGTTCGCCTCCGCAAAGGCGGAAAGAGGCGTCAGGACGAGGACCGTAACGAGGCCAATAAAACACAACACCGGCGATCGAAGCATGCCGGACCTCCTTCACGTAGAGCGCTCCGGAGGCTTAAGCTAGCAAGAGGGATGCCAAACTGCAATCAAAAACACAGCTTTTCCAATTATATGGAATCGCTGTGAAAATTCTGTTTGAAGTGGGGGTTGGGAAATGTGCTTGGGATACCAGGGGGCGGTCATCCCTGGGAAGAAGGGACAACTTGTCAATTTTCTCAGAAGGAGCCGATTTTTTTGACAATTTGTCAGTCGCGCGCAACCCCGCCGTCATTTTCAGACGAAGAGGAGTTTTTTGATCTCGCCCAGACGATTGGTGATGACTTCCAGACGGTTGGAGTCGATCTCGGGAACGGCGGCTAACGCACCCAGGCCGCGACTCAGCTTGCCCAGCACCGAACCGAGATTCTCGATTTGCGTGGCGGCGTCCTGGGGCGTCGGGGCCTTGATCGCCATGGATATTTTTGCAGTCAATTCGAGAAGATGACGCCGGGTATCGACCACCGTTCGGGTAGGTACGGCCGTGCGGGCGCGGCCGAGAAGATTGTTGACATCGATCGTTGTTTCGGCAACCAGGTTCCAGGCGCGAATCAAGCTGCCTCGGCCATGCTGAACAGTCTTGGGCGTCATACCGACAAACTCCGCCGGAATCGGTTGATTAAGTTCAGGCATAATGTACCCCGCCAATAGTTATTTGCCAACCCTCAACCTCCCTGTATCGGCAAATTTTCGTTTAACTTCACTTGTCCTTCTCTGTTTTTTGAACCTTTTTCTCCCGTTTCTCCACCCCGGCGCGGGCCTGGGCGCGCCAGGCGTCGAGCCTCTCCTTGATGCGTTTTTCTTCGCCTTGCCCGGCTGGCTCATAATAGCGCCGGTTGACCAGTTCATCGGGGAGGTAGACCTCGGGCGTGTAATGCCCATCGAAATTGTGCGGGTATTTGTACTGCCGTCCGTAGCCGAGGTCTTTCATCAGCCGCGTCGGGGCGTTGCGGATGTGCAGCGGCACGGGCAGGGGGCCGTGCTGCTTCACGTCGCCCAGGGCGCGCTGATAGGCCGAGAGCGCCGCATTCGACTTCGGCGCGCAGGCGAGGTAAGTGGCCGCCTGGCTCATTGGCAGGACGCCTTCCGGCAGGCCGATGAAACGGAACGAGTCGGTGGCCGCGATGGCCACCTGCAAGGCCGTCGGATCGGCGCTGCCGATGTCTTCCGAGGCGAAAATCACCATCCGCCGCAGAATAAACAGCGGGTCCTCGCCGGCCTCCAGCATCCGCGCCATCCAGTACACGGCCGCGTCGGGGTCGGAGCCGCGCAGGCTTTTAATGAACGCCGAGATGACGTTGTAGTGTTCCTCGCCGGCCTTGTCGTAGAGGAGCGCTTTTTTCTGCTGCGCTTCCTCGACCAGCGCCAGGGTGATCGTCGTCGCGCCCTGCTCCTGGACGAGTTCGACGGCCGACTCCAGGGTCGTCAGCGCGCGCCGCGCGTCGCCGTAGGCTCCCTCGGCGAGAAACCGCCGCGCCTCGGCGTCGAGCGCCAGCCCGCGCCCGCCCAGGCCGCGCTGCTCGTCGCGCAGGGCGCGATCGAGAATGACGCCGATTTGCTCCGGCGTCAGCGCGTTGAGCACCAGCACCTTGCAGCGCGAGAGCAAGGCCGCATTGACCTCGAAACTGGGGTTTTCGGTCGTCGCGCCGATCAGCGTCACCACGCCGCGCTCGACCCAGGGCAGAAAGGCGTCCTGCTGCGCCTTGTTGAAGCGGTGGATCTCGTCCACGAAGAGAATGGTCCGCTTGCCGAAGAACTTGCGCCGCTCCTTGGCCTTGTCGATGATTTCGCGAATTTCCTTCACCGAGCCCAAGACGGCGGAGTAGAAAACGAAATCCGACTTGGTGCTGTTGGCGATGACTTCGGCGAGCGTCGTTTTGCCCGAGCCGGGCGGCCCCCAGAGAATCAGCGAGGGGATCTGATCGCGCGAGATCATCGTGCGCAGAAACTTGCCCTCGCCGATGATGTGCTCCTGGCCGACGAACTCCTCCAGGACATGCGGGCGCAAACGCGCCGCCAGCGGCTGCGCGCCTTCTCCCTCCTTCTCCTGGCGGTCGAAGAGGTCCACGGCCGGCTCAGAATGCTCCGAGTTCGCCGAGCTTGCCGTAGAAGTGGGCGAAGGTCCGCACGCCGGCGCGCCAGTTGTCGAGGTCCAGGTACTCGTTGGGCGCATGGGCGTTTTCGTCCGGCAGGCCCAAGCCCAGCAGCAGGCAGGACACGCCGAAGCGGCGCGTCATGTCGTTGACGATCGGGATCGAACCGCCCTCGCGGGTGTAGGCCGCCTTGGCGTTGAACCCTTCCTCCAGCGCCTCCACGGCCGCCTTGAACGCCGGATGGCTGGGGTCCGCCACGTAGGCCACCGAGCCCTGGAAATAGAGAACTTCCAGGTCCACGCCCTGCGGCGTGATCCGGCGGACGTAAGCTTCAAACGCCTGGCGGATTTTCTCGGGGTCCTGATCGGGCACGAGCCGCATCGATACTTTGATCATCGCCTCGGCGGGAATGACCGTCTTCGCGCCCTCGCCGGTGTAACCGGAAAGAAGGCCGTTGACGTCCAGCGTCGGGCGCACCCACATCCGCTCCAGCGTCGAGTAGCCTTCCTCGCCGACCAGCGCCTTCAGACCGATCTCGTCCATGAACGCCTGCTCGTCGAAAGGCAGCGAGTCGAACGACGCCTTTTCGGCGGCGGTGATCGGGCGCACGTCGTCGTAGAAGCCGGGAACCTGAATTTTGCCTTTCTCGTCCTTGAGTTTGGCGATGATCTGGCCGGCGGCGACGCCGGCGTTCGGCGCCGCGCCGCCGAAAGAGCCGGAATGCAGGTCGGTCTTGCAGCTGCGCAGATTCAACTGGAAGTAGCTGATGCCGCGCAAGCCGAGGGTGATGGTGGGGATGCCCTTCTTGTACATCCCGCTGTCGGAGATCACCAGCAGGTTGTTGGCGAGCCGCTCTTGGTGCCGCTCCAGAAACGCCGGCAGGCTCGGCGAGCCGATTTCCTCCTCCCCTTCGAGGATCAGCTTGATGTTGAGCGGCAGTTCGCCCGCCGTTTTCAAATGCGCTTCGATCGCCTTCAAATGGGCGAAAAACTGGCCCTTGTCGTCCACCGCGCCGCGCGCGAAAAGCTTGCAGCCTTTCACCGTCGGCTCGAACGGCGGGGAATTCCAGAGTTTTACCGGATCCTCCGGCTGCACGTCGTAATGGCCGTAAATCAGAATCGTCGGCTTGCCCGGCTTGCCGAGCCATTCGGCGAGCACCACCGGATGGCCCTGCGTGTCGATCACCTCGGCTTTCAAGCCGATGGTCCGGCAGTGGGCCGCCGTCCACTCGGCGCAACGGCGCGTTTCAGCCTGGCGCGTTTTCTGCGAACTCACCGACGGGATGCGCAAGAGCTCGAACATTTCCTGAAAATGCCGCGCTTCGTTGGCGGCGATGTAGGCGTCGATTTTATTGGCCATGAACTCCTCCCTTCATGCGGGTTGCCGGCGCAAAGCAAGATTTTTGTAGCCCATTCGCGGCGGCGTGTAAAGGCGGAAAGCGGGGGCGCTCAGGCGGGGTGGCCGCCGTTTTCCACGCCGGCCAGGCGCAGGGCGTAGCGGTCGGTCATGCCGGAGAGGTAATCGCACAGGGCGAGATGCCCTTCGCGGTCCGAGGGATCGAGGCGGCGGCGGGCGCGCTCCGCCTCGAACAGCGTTTCGAGCGCCTGCGCGCCGCGCAGCGTCTCCGCCTTGAGGTTGGCGTCGAAGTACATATGCTCGGCCAGAAATCCGGCCAGTTCGCGAAACTCGGCCTCGATTTCCGGCGAGAGGCCGAGCGCCTCCCGGGCCGCCGCGCGCGGGGCGTTCTCGCCGCCGATCGCCGCAAGATTCGCCTGACTCGTCCGGATCAGGTCGGTCACCAGCGTGGCGACGAGGTTGCGCACGCAGGCGGACGAGGCGATCCGTTCGGAGCTGGCGTGCCTGGGCAGGCAGCGGCGGATCATCCCGAGCGGCAGGGCATGCATCGCGTCGAGCGAGAGGCCGTGATAGCGCGCGTAATCGTCGAAGTCGTGCGCCGTGTAGGCCAGATCGTCCGCCAAGTCGGCGACGCGCGCCTCCACGGAAGCGATGAAATCACCGGGGAGCAGGCCGCAGGCGCCGATGAGAAACGTCCGCGCCGCCTCCGATTTGGCGACGCCAAACAGCGTTTCGTAGGTGAGATTGAGTCCGGGGTGGTCGTCGGATTTCACCTCGATCAGCGCGACGACGCGCAGGTTCTGCAAATTGTGGTCGAAGCCGCCGTGCGCGGCCATCAGGCGATCGAGGACGTGCTCGCCCTGGTGGCCGAAGGGCGGATGGCCGAGATCGTGGGCGAGGGCGATCGCCTCGGCCAGTTCCTCGTTGAGCGACAGGTGCCCGGCCACGACGCGGGCGATCTGCGCCGTCTCCAGCGTGTGCGTGAGGCGGTTGCGGTAGTGGTCGCCCTCCTCGGGCGAGAACACCTGCGTTTTGAAGGCGAGGCGGCGGAAGGCCTTGCTGTAAAGGATGCGGCCGATGTCGCGGCGGAACTCGCCGCGCAAGGGATCGGGCGAGACGGGCCAGCGGCGGCCGCGCGAGGCATGAACCGCATAGGCGGCGAGCGAACGGGCGGGCATGGCTAACCCTTCCTTCCCTGGATAAGCGGCGCGGCGATCAGGCCGCCCAGGCCGGCGAACAGCAGCATCAAGCCCACCAGGCCGGCGAAACCGAAGGAATCGCTCGTGTGCACGATGCCGAGCGTGACCGCGCCGGCGCCCGTGAGGATGGCCGCGACGCGCTTCCAGCCTTCGCGGCGGATCGTGGCCAGGAGCGTCTTGTCGTGCAGCCTGGCATCGACGACGAGCCCGCCTTCCTCGGCGCGCTTGAGGATGCCATGCAGCTGGCTGGGCATGTCGCGGCCCAGGTCCGTGAGATCCCGCATCACGGTGACGAAATCGACGAACAGCCGCTCGGGCTTGTAGCGCTCGATCACCACGGCCTTGGCGTAGCCGCTGGCCGCCGAAAGCACGTCGAAGTCCGGGTCCAGTTCGCGGCCGACGCCGTCGAGCGTCACCGCGGCGCGGAAGAGCAGCAGAAGCTGCGGCGGAAGCTGCACGCGGTGGCGCTGGGCGACGCCGGCGAGCGCCATCATCAATTCGGCGGAATTGATCTCTTTGAGCGGCAGGCCCATCAACGGCTCGATGACCCGCTGCAGATCGCGGGCGAAGACTTCCGGAGAAACCGGCTCGCGGCTCGTATGGCCGAGACGCAGGTAGTGGCGCGCCAGGGCGCGGAAATCGCGCGACACCAGCGAAATGAAAATCGAGCCGACCTCCTGCATCAAGCGGTCGTCGAGGCTGCCGGCGACGCCGAAGTCGATGACGCCGAGCTTGTCCGGCCCCATGACCAGCAGGTTGCCGCCGTGCACGTCGCCGTGGAAGAGGCCGTGCGTGAACACCATCTTGAAAAAGGTGTCCAGCCCGAGCCGCGCCAGGGTCCGCTTGTCGTAACCTTTCTCGTCGAGCCGTTTGGCGTCGGAAAGCGGGATGCCGTCCAGGTAGCTCATCGTCAGCACGCTCTTGCCCGTGAACTCCCACGCGACCTCCGGAACAATGACGTGCTCGTCGCCGGCGAAGTTCTCGGCGAAGCGCTTGATATTCTGGGCTTCGTGGATGAAGTCGAGTTCGGCGCGGATCAGCGAGGCGAATTCCTCGACGATGGCCACCGGATCGACCACCGTGACCAGGTCGGTATAGTGATCGAGCATGGCGGCGATCATGAAGAGGATCGAGAGATCGGTCTCCACCTGCTTGTCCGCGCCGGGCCGGCGCACCTTGACCACCATTTCTCGTCCGTCGGGCAGCCTGGCGCGGTGGACCTGGGCGATCGAGGCCGAACCGATGGGCGAAGCGTCGAACCAGTCGAAAATCTGCTCCGGCGCAAGGTCGAATTCCTTGCGGATCTCGGCGCGGATGTCCTCCACGGGCAGCGGCGCGACCTGGTCCTGCAGCTTGCGGAATTCCTCGACGTACTCGCGCGGAATGAGGTCGGGACGGACGGAAAGCATCTGTCCGAGCTTGACGAAAGTGGTTCCCAGTTCCTCGAAAGCCATCCGCAGCCGCACGGCGTTCGAGAGCTTTTTCGTCCCTTCGCGCGGCGTCTGGAAGGGAATGAGACGGCCGAGGCCGATGTCGTCCATCACGGATTTGAATCCGTGGCTGGCGAACACCGCGCCGATGCGTTGCACGCGCTTCAGGTTCTTGAATGTCTGGTTGATCTTCATCGTCTCCGCCGCTTTCTTGCGACGATCTTAACACGCCGCCGAACGCCGGATCAATTCAGGAGTCCGAGCCAGTCGCCGAGCATAAAATCCAGACGGCCCACCAAAAGTGAAACGCGCGCCATCACCGTGTAACCGAAGGCCGCGCCGAACGAGACCATCAGGAACCAGACGCCGACGCGGGCCACGCACCCCGTCGCGCCCTTGTGCTCCCTGGAGAAGAAGAAATAGGTGAGCGCGGAGAGCACGCCGGCGACGATGACGACGTTGTTGAGCGAAGCCCAGAGGTCGAACCGTCTCGCCGCGCCTTCGCCCGAGAAGACGACGAGCGGCACGATCGTCGCGGCGATCTGATGGAGCAGGTTCTCTTTCATGAAGCTGATGAAAAAGATGCCGCTGTAGGTTCCGATGACGAAGCTGATCGCGTAGCGGCTCACCCAGCCGACGCCCTTGAACAACCGCAACAGCATCGACAGGCCGAGCAGGGCGGGGATAAGATAGATCCAGCGGCCTTCTTGAAGGTTCGTCACCAGCTTCGGGACGATGACGTTCCAGATTTCCATCGTGAACAGATAGCCCGCCGATACGCCGACGAACAGCGCTTCCGTGAATTTGTAGAGCGGGTTGTCCTTATAGAGGAAGGACCAGATGCCGAGGGTGAGGATGGCGCCGATCCACACGCCGAAATCGTGGCTCAGCTCCATCGCGCCCTCCCTTCCTGCCGGCGGGCGCGCCGCTCGCGGAAGTAGGCGATGTTGCCGATGAGGACGAAGATGAGAATCAGGACGTGCGCGACGGACTGCGCGGGCATGTAGGCCAGCGCCTGCCCGCGGTCGATGCCGAGGCCCAAGAGCTGCTCGTAGTCCGCGCCGCCCTTCAGCCCGCCCAGGAAGCCCTTGATCTGGCCGGAATTCAGGTAGGGGTAGGTCTCGGCGGCCATGACGGCCGTGCTCGCCGCGATGACGCGGAAACGGGGGTTGCTCGGTTTGGCGAACATCACCCAGGCCGCGCCGATCGGCGAACCGGCCGGGCCGCCGGCGGCGAACTCGCTGACCAGCGCCACCTCCTCGAAATCACGGACCTTGCGCATCAACGGCAGGTCCGCGAGCCGCGAACCGAACATATCGCGCGGGAAGGTCATGTGAATGTCGCGGTTCATCCCCTTGACGACGAGCATGAAGCCCGACATGAAGCCCAGATGCGCGTAATCGCGGCCGTAGGCGAGGCGCCGGGTTGCGAACTCCGGCTCCGCAAGAACTTCGCGCATGGCGTTGTCCATCAGCGGCGGAGCCTGGACCCACAAACCGACGGTGACGATTTTCGCCTGTTTGCGAAACGCGTGGCGGATCGACGCCTTGAGCATCGGCTTGATTTCCGGCGAGGTGGCGGGATCGTAGACGCCGGCGAGGATGACGACTTCGCCGGGTTTCAGTTTTTCCATCTCCTCGAAATACTGCCTGGCGTAATGACCGGGCTTGATCGGGATGGAGAAAGTGAAGAGCAGGGTCGCGGCCACGGCGAAGCCCATCAAGAGAAAAATAATCCGCCGATCGAGGGCGAAAGGGTTGAAGGGGGAACGCGGCGCGGCCATCAGTCGCCTCCCAGGTAGCCGCGCTCCAGGCCGAGGATGATTTTCAGCGCGGTGGAGATGACGCCCAGGGCGACGCCGATCATGATGGCGCGCTGGCTGGCCATGTTGGGATAGATCATGATCCAGTCGGCGATGTCCGACATCTGCAGCCATTCCGGCAGCCAGGCGGTGAGCGTGTCGCCCAGCGGAATCTGGCCGAGCATGACGACGAACCCCGCCAGGAGCAGCAGCAGCGCCTCGGGGCTATGGGCGCGAAAGGCGCGGTAGGCGGCGGACGCGATGAAGAAGGCCAGAAGCGCGAACATCGTCGAAGAGAGGGGAGAATAGACGTTGTCGAAGATCCACTGGAAGGAGCTGCCCTTCTCCAGCGACGGAAGGTGGAAAGCCGGCTCCAGCCCGCCCGCGCCGAACAGCGAATTGACCGCCGCCGCGAAAGCCGCCGGCGCCATCTCGCCGCGCTCGACATGACGCAACGCCAGTTCGGCGACGGCGCGTCCCAACAAGCTCATTTCTCCCTCTAGCGGCGAAAATAACCCTTCCGCCGCGTTCCGGCTTGCGAAAGCGCGAACCGCTTCGACCGGCGTCAGCGCGGCGTCCGGATCATTGATCCTCGCCGCCTCGACCGCCGCGCGGGCGTTCTTGACGCCGCGCTCGACAAGCGCCGGCAAGACGATTTCGCCCGCGCCTTCCAGGTCGATCGGTTCGCCGAAAAGTTCGACGCGGCCCGAGAGCAGCGGCGCGGCCGCCTCGCGCGCCGCAGGAAGCAGGGAGCGCGGATCGACGCCATCGGGAACGTTGACGGCCTCCGCCAATGCCGCCGCAAAGACGCCGTTATCCGCGAGCAGGTCGAGCAGGTTCGTCGCATAGTCCTCCACGGCCCGCGCCGCCGGCAGCACGCCGCGCACGAGGCGGTCCGCCTCGGCTTCGGTTTTTGCGGCGAGACGGTCGAACCGCTGGCGATCGACGCCGGATGTGGCGAAGAGACGCGCAAACGGCTCCTCGCGGATGCGGCCCCGCCGCACGAGGGATTCCACGTCGGCCGGATCGGCGCGATGGCGGGCGAAAAACGATTCCTCCAGCGCCAGGTCAGGGTTGCGCGTTTTGGCGATCAGGGCGGCGGCCAGATCCGCCGTCTCTTCCGGCAGGCCGTCGCGGCGGGCCGCGTCCTCGGCGATCGTTCGCACCAGCCGGCTGTTGTCGGCGAGAAGTCTGCCGGCGAGCGCCCGATCTTCGCCGGGGTTGAAGAGGCCGGCGAAGACGGTGGCGGCGAACGCCAGGACGGTGACGGCGGCGTAACCCCAGCCGGCCTGCCGCCGCGCCGCCTTGCGGATGTTCGAATAGAAGAGGCTTAGAAGCCCGAGAATCATGGTGAAGACGATGACGATCAGCGCGAAGTCGTTCAGGATCTGATCGAGCGTGTTGATCGGCGGATGGGGGATGAACGCCTGGAGAATAAGAAACACGCCCATGACGGCGGTGATCAGCAGCGGCAGTTCGCGTTTCATGCCCGCTTTAGTCCATTACCGTAAAGAGGCTGCGCACGGCGTCCGTCCACTCCGGATGGCCGGCGATCTGGCCCGCCGTCGCCGCCAGAATCCCGAAAATGAGCGCCGCCGCCGCCGTCAGCTTGCCGTAGTCCTGGCCCTTCAAGCTGCCCAGGAGGCGCGGTTCCTTGGAGAGATAGGCCGAGGCGGCGAACAATTCTTCGCCGATCAGCGTGTAATCGCAGGCGGCGATGAAGAACGGCAGTTGAGCCACCGCCGCCGTGCCGGCGATCTGGATGGCGCCGACGCCATGGCCCGTTTCGGCGAGGAGCAGCGATTCGGCGAAGAACGCGCCCTGATAGAAGATCGCCGCCGGACGGTCGCGCAGCATCAAGCCGCCCACGGCGGCGGCGTAACCGAACTGGTCGTCGGTGATGTAGTGGACGATTTCCTCGCGGTAGTCTTCCGGGCGGCCGCTGGCCAGAAACGCCTCTCGCACCGCTTCGCGGCCGGCGACCATCACCATCGAGCGAGCCGTCGGCACGTCGATTTCGGACTGCTGCGTCGCGGCGACGCGCGCCACACGGCCCAGGATCGTCAGGCCGGCGATCGTCTGCGGGTCGTCCACGTCCATGATGCCGGGGACGAAGAGAATCTTTTTGCCCATTTCCGATGCCCGGCCCACGGCCTCGTCGATGGCGTCCAGGCTGCGAATGCGGCGGATGAACAACGGCCGGCCCTGCGCCGCGAGCCGGATGAAAGCGATGATGAGCCCCGAGATGACGATCGCCGCGATGAAGAGGTTGAGCCGGCCCAGGTTGAACCAGCTTGCCGGCGCGAAGACCGGCCCGACGACCGGCGTATCCCGGTATTGTTCGCCGCGATAGACGCGGACGAAAAAATACGCCCGCCGGGGGCCGATCGCATGGCGGAGCGTCGTGTCGCGCAACGGGAGCAGGCTTTCGACGGGCTCGAAATCTTCGAGGACGGGCGTTCGGCCCTCCACGGCGGCCCGCCAAAGCTCGGCGCGCTCGATTTTCCTTCCCGCTTCGCCCTCCGGCCAGTAAAGGTTCACCACGACATCGCCGCCGGAGTCGCTGGGCTGATCGGTCACAACCAAACCCGGGAAGGGCAATTCCTCCAGACTCGGCGGCGGCGCAAAGAGGCGCAGCAGCTCGTCGATCAGCGCCGCTTCGGGAACGGGCGGCTCCTCCATCCCCTGAGCGAGGGCGGCGGAAGCGGCCGCCGCCAGCGCGACCGCCGTCATCCCCATTCGAAGCCATCTGGTCGGACGAATGCGCACTCAAGCCCCTTCGACGATCTCGACGTCGGCGCGCGGCGCGGCGACCTCCCGGCCGCGAAAAATCCGCCGGTGCTCGTCGCCGACTTTCTCGAAAAGCATGGCCTTCGTCGTGGCGCCGCCGCAATCGGTGGCCACAATCACCGCGATGTCGTCCGGCTTCGGAGGCATCTCCCCTCGCGTATTCGCTAAGCGCCCGGAAACTATCATTTAGGGGAAGAACGAGTCAAACTTATTCGGGGCATTCTCCGGACTTGAAACGAAAACGGCCCGGCGGATCGCCGGGCCGCGGAATCGCTGGCGAGCGAATGGCTACTCCATTTCAAGAGCCGTTTCACCACGGATTTTTTTTGCGGCGTTTTTTTTGGCGGAAGCGTCGAGAAGTTCGTTGACGGACGGCCCTTTCAGCTTCGTCCATTCCCGTTCGAAGCGTTCGCGAGCCGAGATCGTCGCCAGATGTTTGGACGCGAGGTCGTTCAGGTCGGCGATTTCGCCCTTGACCTGGCAGCCGAAGCGCATGGTGATCGCCTCGTCCACCAGCGTTGCGACTTCTTTAGTAGGAAAGCCCTTCTTTTCCTCGACGAGCAGGAGATAGTTCACCGCCTCGCTTTTACGCGACGGAACGAGCTTATACCAGATGGCGACAAGGCCGACATGAGCGCGGGTGCCATGCTGAACGATTTTCGCGATTTCCCTGTGAACCAGACGCTCCTGCTCGAAGATCGGGCGCAGCAGTTCCCAAACCACCTTGTGCTCGCGATTGAGCGTGTAGGAGTAAGCGCGACCGACGGCTTTGCGGAACAAGGCCTTGTTTTTGACGAGGCTGTCCAGACTCAACTGGCAGGAGCGGGGCGATATGCCCGCCGTGGCGGCGATGCGCCGGCCCGTCATGGCGTCGTCGGACTCGAACAGCACGCGGAGAATTTCCACTTTCGAGGTCGTGCCCAGCAGGTAATTGAGTATACGACTTTGTTTCATCGGTCGGCCTCGCAAAAGCGTTTTACGACAAATGACAACTTTGTCACTTGTGTTCCCCAGTAAACTGATTTGGACTTCCTGCGCATCTGCTGACACAACTGTTAACAAAAAGGGCTACACTTGTCCAGAGGAAAACACCATCCGGCGAAAAAAATCCCCGTGACCGCTATAGGGTAAATACTTATATATTTCGCGGTGTTGCGCTGATGGATAGGATCGCGGTAATCAGCCGGTGGTTTCGCGGCGCTTCCGGAGATGTTGTTTGGCCACGGTCGAGAGAATGATCGCCGCGCCCAGACCGGCAGGAATGAGCATATAAGGCAGCTTGCCGAACAGGGCGAAGACGAAAATCATGAAGATGAAGAAATCACGCTTGGCTACATACTTCAATGCGGCCATGAAACGCACGACAAATCGGTTGTCCTGCAGACTGTCGGACTTGTTGAACTCGTAATCGATGGCCATGACGTCGCCGCTCTTGGTGTATAGGATGATGTAAGAGTACATCAGCGGCGTGATGACGGCGTAACAGGCGAGAGTGAGCACGCCTAAAACCCATAGCCACCCCGGTTCCGCCCTGCCTTGGAAGATCGCGTAGGTGAGCGCGGCGAAAAACGAGAAATTGCTGATGTCGTCGATCACCGTGTCGATCCATTCGCCGTACTTGGAGAATTGATATTTGAGCCGCGCCAGCTCGCCGTCCACGCCATCGACGATCGAGGCGAATTGAAACAAGGCCGCGCCCAGCAGCATCCACCAGTACCCGCCGTGCGTCACCATCCAGACGGCGACGAAGGCGAACAGCAGCGTCGAAGCCGAGGCCATGTTGGGCGTGACGGGCGTATTGGCCAGATAACGCGAAATGGGGATCGAAATGTTGCGGTTGATGGTGCGGCTGATGACGCCGTCGATGGGCTTGCGTAGAGCGTTCAGCAATCGCTTTTCGGCGTCGGCGATGTCGGCCCGGCGGCCCACGGCCAACCCCCATGAGGAATCGACGGTCGTCCATTCCACGCCGCCGGCCTGAGCGGCCTGATCCAGCGCGTCGATCAGTCGGCCCCCGGATTCCTGGAGGCGCGTCAGCAAGCCTTTGGAAATCAACCCCGCTCCCTCGAAAGGCCGGCGAACGCCTTTCGGCAGCCGCACCCGCCAGCGTTCGTCCTCCTGATAGGTTTCGGCGGCTTCCCAGCGGCTGCTGGTTGGGGCTATGGCCAGGCGCGCCTCGACTTCCAGCGGCTTGGCGGCCAACGCCTTCAGGTACGCGGCCGGCGACACCCAGTCGCTGCGACAGATGAAAGCCGGCCCGGACAAAGCGGCGGCGGCGCGCATCAGAGCCGTTTCGGCCGGCAAGGTTCCGCCGTAGAAATGGAACGTGGTTCGGTGGGTGATGCGAAAGTCGCTTTTCACCGCCGCCTCTGCCGCGCGCCAACGCTCCGGGAGCACGACAACGGAATTCTGGACGCCCGCGTCCTGCAACTGACGCAGCGTGCGGACGATGAGCGGCGCGCCAAGCAGCCTGAAAAGAGGATCGACCGAGGCCTCGGGAGTTTCCGGTGGAAGCGCGAAGGCGATCTCGGGCGCCGTCACCAGCGCCTCGCCGATCGACGTGGCCAGTTCGGGAGTAGTCATGTTTCAGTCCTTAGGCGTTCAGTCGGGAAAGCGAATCAGGCCTTTGTCGAGCATCATCTCGGCGTGGCGCAGGGTCTCGACCGTGTCGGCGTCCTGCCACAGGGCCGCGCCGACGTCGAAATATCCGAAGCGGCCGGCCTCGCCCAGGCGGCGCATGCCGTCGGAAAGCGAGCAGTCGCCTTTTTCCGCAAAAGCCGCCGACAGCGTGCCGAAAATTTCGGGCAGGCAGGAGAAAAGCCCGATATCGACGGCGTTGTAGTCGGTCAGATTCTTGCCGATGGCGACAATCCGTTCGCCCTCCGTTTTGACCTTCGTTGCGTCGTCGAGGTCGAACACCTGATCGATTTTGCGGTCGATGCAGAGGCGGACGGCCATGTCGCGGGGACCCTCGGCCACGAGCGACGCCACGATGCCGAGGTCGAAGGCGTGGTCGGACATGGACAGCAAGAAAGGCTCCTCCACGAGCGGTTCGGCGGCGAGCGCCGAGACGCCATTGGCCAGATCGTCCCATCGCGGGTTGTAAATTGTATCGACCTTGATTTTCAGCTGCGGACCCAGCATGTGGACGAGGGTTTCAACGCGCTCCCGCAGATAGCCGGTGACGACCACGACGCGGCGGATGCCAGCCTTGGCCAGCGTGCGGATGACGCGGGCGATCATCGGCTGGCCTTTCAGGGGGATCAACGGCTTGGAAATCGGCGCGCCGTCCACGGAGAGAGACTGAATACGGCTGCCCCAGCCGGCCGCGAGAATCACCGCCGCTTCGCACCTCGCCGCCATGCGCACCTCCTTCGCCGTTTGCCGATGGTGTCCCCCGGGCGTGGCCCTTCATTAGCGGGCGGGGGACGGTTTGTCAAGATTCCGCCGGCCTACCTCATTCGTCTCCGACGCAAAGAGTCCAGGCGTAATTGTTTTTGGCCAGTTTCTGCAGCTTTCCTTCTCCGAAATCGACCGTGAGCGCCATATCGGGCTGAAGCGGATAGGAGGTGGAAGACCAGTAGACTTCTTCGAACAGCGGATCGATCACTTCACTGTGGGCGGCCGGCCACTGGCGCGCGTAATCGACGAGCGAATGCAGTTCCTTGATGTTCGGCAGCCGCCATTGCGTATATCCGCCGTGCTGGCTCTGTTCGCAATCGGCCAAGGCGAATTCCCAGGTCGTCGTGTACGGCGTGGCCGTCGCGCCGCTTTGCCACTTCAGGCCAGTGTAGTTGTCCACCGTCCAGTAAGTTGACTTCGTGTAGCGCTCGGCCGGGTGGCCCGGCTGATAGAACATGTTGCGCACGCAGCGGACGTGCAAAGCTATTGTGGCGTTGGCCGGCTCGACGAGAATCTCTCCGAAATGGACGTTCCATGCCATGGTCTCGCCGGTTGTGATGAAGCGCTGGCTGGACCAGAACGGCGTCAATGTCGATGTCCCGGGAAAGTACGTAGTTTCGACGAACGGCGAATTGCCTTTGATGCTCAGAAGCGATACGAGTTCCGTGACCGTCGGAATGCGCCAGTCGTCGAAGCCGGCGTACTGGAGACCATCGCAGTACAGAATCGCCTCGGTCCATGAACATGTCCCCGGAGACGTGTTGATGCAGCCCGTAGGCGCTTCGGGAAGTTCTCCTTGCCAGGCTAGACCGGTTGTTTCGTCGTAGACGACCTTTTCCGGGGACTGGCGTTGCGCGTATCGGAGGGGAGCGGAGCTGTACTGCGCGTCCTGGCCGCAGCCGGAATTCTGATAGCAAGCGGCCTGCTCAGGGGAACTTGGGCAGTGCATCCAGTCGGAAGGCACGGTGGCCCGATAACATTCCTCCTGGCCGGTGTCGGGGAGGAAGCCGCAGGATCCTGCGCATGTCGAGCAGGCGATGGGGTCGGTGTAAGGGACGAAATACTGGCCCCCGACGCAGCCACAGGTAGCGGTGTCGTCGAAGCGTTCGTAACAGGCGTCCGCGCCATTGGGGATGCACGGATCCGGGTCACAAGGGTCCTGCGTGCAGGTGGCGCCGTCGGCGGAGAAATGCCAGCCGTCGGCGGCGTCGCAAAGGCAGTCGGCGCTGCCGGCGGCGTTGTCGCACACCTCGTGGTTGGCGGCGTTGCAGGGATCGGGGTCGCAGGGGTCCTGCGTGCAGGTGAGGCCGTCGCTGGACAAGTGCCAGCCGTCGGCGGCGTCGCAGACGCATTCGGCTACACCGAGGTTGTTCTGGCAGATTTCATGATTGCCGGGATCGCAGGGGTCGGGATCGCAGGGATCCTGGGTGCAAGTAACGCCATTGCTCGACAGATGCCAGCCGTCGGCGGCGTCGCAGACGCACTCGGCGGCGCCGCCGTTGTCCTGACAGACTTCATGGTTGCTGTCGTTGCACGGGTCCGGGTCGCAGGGATCCTGCGTGCAGGTGACGCCGTCGGCGGAGAGATGCCAGCCATCGGCGGCGTCGCAGAGGCATTCGAAGCCGGCGACCGGCAAGGGACTGCACACTTCATGGTTGCCGGCGTCGCAGGGATCGGGGTCGCAGGGATCCTGCGTGCAGGTGACGCCGTCGCCGGACAGATGCCAGCCGCCGGCGGCGTCGCAGATGCAGTCGGCCGCGCCGCCGCCGTTGTCGCAGACCTCGTGGTTCGCGTCGTTGCACGGATTGGGGTCGCAGGGATCGTCGGTGCAGGTGACGCCGTCGCCGGACAAATGCCAGCCGTTGGCCCCGTCGCAAACGCAGACGGCGTTCCCGGTGGTGTTTTCGCAGACCTCGTGGTTCCGGTCAGTGCAGGGGTTGGGATCGCAAGGATCGTTGGTGCAGGTGACGCCGTCGCCGCCGAGGTGGTAGCCGGCCGCCGCGTTGCAGGCGCAGGCGCCATTCTCGCAAACCTCGCTGATGGCATCGCAGGGGTCGGGGTCGCAGGGGTCCTGCGTGCAGGTGACACGGTCGCTCGACAGGTGCCAGCCGCCGGCGGCGTCGCAGACGCACTCGGCCGCGCCGAGGTTGTTCTGGCAGATTTCATGATTGCCGGAATCGCAGGGGTTGGGGTCGCAAGGGTCCTGCGTGCAGGTTTCGCCGTCGCCGGCCAAGTGCCAGCCTTCGGCGGCATCGCAGTCGCAAGCCGCGGTCGTGCTGTCGGTGTTCGCGTTGCACACTTTGTGGTTGGCTGCGTCGCAAGGGTTCGGGTCGCAGGGATCCGTGGTGCAGGTTTTCCCATCGCCGGAGAGATGCCAGCCGTTGGCGGCGTCGCAGAGGCATTGCGGCGTGTCGGCCGTGTCCGAAACCTTGCAGATCTCGTGATTGTCCGGATCGCAGGGGTTGGGATCGCAAAGGTCGGTGGTGCAGGTCTGGCCGTCGCCGCCGCGATGATAACCGGCGGCTGCGTCGCAATTGCAAAGCGCCGCGTCGGGCGCGTCCGCCGTCGGGTCCGGTTCGCAGATTTCGTGATTGGCGGCGTCACAGGGGTCCGGGTCGCACGGGTCCGTGGTGCAGGTTTGGCCGTCGCCAGCGAGATGATAGCCGTTGTCCTTGTCGCAGACGCACTGGCCGTCCACGCAAATCTCGAAGTTTTCGGCGTCGCAATCGACTTCAAAGCAGGGATCGCGGACGCAGGTCTCGCCGTCCTTGTCGCGTGTGTAGCCGTGGATTGCGTCGCAGACGCATTCCCCTTCCAGACAGACCTCGTGATTGTCGGCGTCGCATTCGCCGGGCGCGCAGGTTTTATCGCCGCAGGACTCACGGCAGATGCTGACGCCGCGCTCAGGTTCCTGGCAGCACAGCCTGCCCGGGTCGCAGGCGTCGTCGCCTTCACAGGATCGGGCCTCCACGACCATGAGCGCCATGGAGGGGTCGTAATCGTCCAGCGACATGGACTCGTTGTATTCCAGTTCATCGCAGGCCAAAGACAGCGGCTGGTCGGCGACGGCGACGGAGACGGCGTAGCTGCCCACCTCTTCCAGCAGCAGATCCCAGGCCATGCCGCTGGAATGCCAGGCGCGGTCGGTGTCCAGGTTATGGGCGCGCCAGCAGAAGGCGAGGGAATCGTTTTCCTGGTCCAGGCTGCCATGGGCGCTCAGATGGACGGTGTTGCCGGCCGCCGTGCGCAGGCGATCGGCCGTGGCGAAGGCGAATGGGGGGCGGTTGGGCGCGCCTTCGTGCAGCGCGATCAGGATCTCGCTCAAATCGGGATTCAAGAGATCGACGGGCTCCGACGAGCCGTCGAAGACGGGAACGCTGACGTTGGCGAGATACGCCTGGATGTGGACGACGAGCAAGAGCGCCGATAAGCCCGCTTTCTCGGGGTCGTCAAGCGCCAGCCCGACTTGTTTCGGCAAGGGGACGACGTAGGTGGCGTCTTCCGTCGCCGTAAGCGAGATCCGCGCCGGCGGGAAGGTTTGCGACTTGCCCATCGTCGCGGGGTCAACGTGGTTGGCGGGGAAGTCCAGGACGAGAACGAGCCGCGCCACCGTGGGGATGGCGACGATGCCGCGCGTTGCGCCGTCATGGTCCTTGCCGATGGCGACGTCCCTGGGAAACTCGACTCGAATGGACAGCGCGCCTTCCGGTTTGACGACGATGGCCCCCGGGTCGGCCGGCGAACAGCCGCCTGCCAGCATGGCGGCCGCCGCCAAGAGCGGCAGTAGAAGGCCCGTCAAAGCCAGGGGAACAGCGCGCTGGCGGGAAATCAGCCAGTTTCCGACGTATTCGGCCATCTTGGACACCAGTTCTCCGCCGTGCCTGATGGGGGGTGGTCCTCCCAAGGATTCTACACGTCTGCGCATGTGAAGGCAATCAAGGAACGGAACGAAAGAATCGGCGGCGAAGGCGGCGTCTTCGGCGCTAAATCGTCCGGTCGAAGTGGTAAAGGATGACGACCAGCAGGATCGTCCCGGCCAACAGCCACACCGACCCCATCAGCCACAGCATGAACGGAATGCTCAGATAATAGCCGCGCATGCCGAGCATGTTGTACAGCGAGCCGCGGTTGATGACGGCGGTGATGGCCTGCGGCGTATGGTGCTTGTCCTCTAGCCGCGTGTTAATCATGAAACTGGCGTGATTCCAATGGCGGATGGCCAGGGAGAAGCAGAAAAAGGCGAAGAAAAGGTCGGCCGCGACCGCCAGCCAGCGAAGCTGCCAGAAGGTGATGTTTTTCGGATTGAAGAAGCTGATGGCTTGCGTGATGTCCTGGTTCGCCGGCATGATGAAGCCGACATGGAGCATGCCGAGCGACAGCAACACCGCCGTCGAAGCGAGAAAGCTCGCCGCCATGATCCAGTTGCGCATCGTCTGCACCGGCATCACGTCGGGCTTGCTTTGCAGCACGCTCACCACCCATTTCCGGCGCAGGTCATGGCTCAGGCCGAGCGCCGTGGTCAGCGGTTTTCTCCTGATCTGCCGAACCAGGTGCAGGTGATACAAAAGCAGCAACGCGAAAGAGCCGAAGATGATGGCGTTTTCGGCATAATACTCCTGCATGGGTTGCCCCCTTTGCGACTAGAGCGACTCCACGAAGCGGTCCACGTCCGCCGCCAGTTCGGCGCTGTGCATGTATTTGTTGGTCGGGCAGGGCACGGCCCGTCCCCGCGGCAGCGCGTCCACCAGCGTTTTCACGGCCGCCTCGCGGTGCAGCTTGTCCGTCGAGGCGTAGGCCACGGCCACCGGGACCCGAACCGTCTCCAGGTCCGGCCGGACGCGGTAGCCCTCGACGCCGCGCACCGACAGCTTGAGCCGCAGCGGCTCGGCGGAATTGATCGTTTTTTCGTAACGCCGCCACTGCTCGGGCTCCCGCTCGACATCGACGCGGAACGTCCGCAGATGCCATAGCACGAACGCCTTGACGGGCGGATACAAAAACAGCGGCGCGCGCGGAATCGGCCATGCCCACCAGGGATAGACGAAATCGCTGTTGGGCCCCACGAGAAACGCGCCGCGCGGCTTGAGCCGGCCGTGCTTCAGCGCCTCCAAAATCGTCGTCGCGCCGAGCGAGGAACCCATAAAAAGCGATCGCTCGACGGGCAGTCCCGTATGCGGCGCGGTGGCGATGAGGTCTTCCGCCATGCGCGAAATCGTGAATTCTTCCGCTTTCAGCGCCGCGGCGTCGATTTGCGCCGACTTCTTCTCGCGCGATTCGATGTAGGCCACCGGCCGGTCCGCCGCGAGCGCGCGCAGCAGGTCGGCCCAGCCTTCCACCGCCGAAACCCAGCCGGCCACGAACAGCACCGGCGGTTTGGCGGAAGCGTGCTTGGGCGTCCAGATGAAGGCGCGCAACGCCACGCCGTCGCCGGCAGGCAGATAACGTTCTTCGCAGGTCGCTGATTCAGTCGCCAGGAAGTCGGTGCTGGACATGGGTGTCGTCATCTCCGCGCGGGTTGTCTCTCTGCGAGCCGTTTTCGTGTTTCAGGAACGGGGGTAGGGGCGGATGAAGCGCAGCGGAATCCGCCCGTTCGTTGCGGGAGGATTCCGCACCTTTGGTGCTTCATCCTCCCCTACGTCGCTTTTTCTCGCGTCTTACCCATCTGATCGCCAGTTGGCATCAGCCCAATCGGCCGCCGCGCACCAGCTTGGCCGGGTCGAGCCACTCGTTCACTTCCTCGGGTTTCAAGACGCCCATCGCCACCGCCGCCTCGGCCGGGCTCGCGCCGTCCTGGTGCGCGCGATAGGCCACCTTCGCCGCCTCGGCGTAGCCGATCTTGGAAATCAGCGCCGTGACGATCGCCAGGCTCTGGTTGACGTTCCGGCCCACGTCCTCTTCGCGCACGGTCAGCCCCTCGACCAGCCTCGCGCAAAACACCTCGCAGGCGTTGGCGGCGATCTTCATCGAGCCCAGAAGCGCCTGGGCGGTGACGGGCAGCGTGACGTTGAGCTCGAACTGTCCGCCCGCCGCCGCCTGGAGCACCGTGGCGTGCATGCCGGCGACGGCCATCGCCACCTGCACCACCGACTCGCAGACCACCGGGTTCACCTTGCCCGGCATGATGCTGGAGCCCGGCTGCAAGGAGGGGATGGTGATCTCGCCGAAGCCCAGGCGCGGCCCCGAGGCCATCATCCGCACGTCGTTGGCGATGCGGTGCAGTTCGGCGGCGAGGGCGGCCACCCGTCCCATGACGTCGGTCACGGCCGGCCGGCCGGCCATGTAAACGAGCGGCGTCCTCGAAGCGACGATCTTATGGCCGAGCATCGCCGAAAGCTTTTCCGCCGCGCGGTCGGCGAGCCCCACCGGAGCCTGGAAACCCGTGCCGACGGCCGTGCCGCCCAGCGCGATCTCGCACAAGAGCGGGATCGAGGCCTTGAGGCTGTCGCGCAGCCGGGCCAGCACGCCGACATATGCGCCGAAGACGTGTCCGAAGGTGATCGGCAGGGCATCCTGCAAATGGGTCCGGCCGGTCTTGATGACGTTGGCGTACTGCTTCGCCTTGGCGTCCCAGGCGGCGATCAAGGCATCGAGCTTTGGCAGTAGCTGGTTGTCCAGAACATCGATCGCCGCGAGGTGCAGCGCGGAGGGGATGGCGTCGTTCGACGACTGGCCGAAATTCACATGGTCGTTGGGGTTCACCGGCTTGTACTGTCCGACCTGGCCGCCGAGAGCCAGGTTGGCCAGGTTGGCTGCCACCTCGTTGACGTTCATATTGCTGGAGGTGCCGGAGCCGGTCTGAAAGACGTCGAGGGGGAAGTGTTCGGCGTGCCGGCCCTCGACGATCTCGCTTGCGGCGCGGGCGATGGCCTCGGCGATGTTTTTCGGCAGATAGCCCATTTCTTCGGCTGCCTGGGCGACGGCGACTTTGATCCGAGCCAGGGCGCGGATCATCGCCGAGGGCATGCGGTTGTTGCTGATCGGCAGGTTTGTCAGGGCGCGCTGGGTATTGGCGCCCCACAGGGCATCGGCCGGAATCCGAACCTCGCCCATCGTATCCTTTTCGACGCGCGCGCTCGTCGTAACCATGGCGGTTTCCTCCATGAAAGCGAACGGTTAAACCAGTTACGGGTCGGTTTGGTCAAGATGTGGAGCGTTCCGAACGGGCTCACACTAATCGGTCGCTGGCGCCCTGTCAAGGGAGAGCGCCGAGCGTTTCAAGCGTTTTCGAGATGAAAAAGCAGGATCCGGCGCACCGCTCTGGCGGAAAAATGCCGGATGTGATAGGGAATTAATAAATTGACAGGGGTAGGCGATTCCGCTATACAGTCGCCCTTGCGAAAAAGGAGAGAAGAAAGCGGAGCGTAAAAGGAGTGTTTGCAATGCCTTTGACTACGGAAGAGAAAAAAGGTGTCGTGACGAAGCATCGGCTCCACGAGACCGATACCGGGTCGCCCGAGGTGCAGATCGCGCTTCTGACCACCCGGATCAACCAGCTCACCGACCACTTCAAGGTGCACCACAAGGACCACCACTCCCGGCGCGGATTGTTGAAAATGGTCGGCCAGCGGCGCCGTCTTTTGGATTACCTCAAGATCAAAGACGTCGATCGCTACCGCCATCTCATTCAGGAATTGGGCATCCGCAAGTAATGCCCGGAATGGGTGGTCGCCTTCAGATCTGATTCTCGTCAGACAAATTATTTGTCGCTGACCGCGCGTACGGGTTTAGCCTCTACACGTCCGCCGGTAGGAAGGAACTGCAATGGTACATCGTATGAGTGCTGAGGTGGGTGGTCGTACGCTCACGCTCGAGACCGGCCGCGTGGCCAAGCAGGCCAACGGGGCCGTTTGGGTGGAATACGGCGACAGCCGCGTGCTCGTCACCGCTTGCGCCACCCAGAAAGGGGTTGAAGGTCAGGACTTTTTCCCCCTGACCGTCGATTACCAGGAAAAAATGGCCTCCGTCGGCCGCTTCCCCGGCGGCTACATCAAACGCGAGGGACGGCCGCAGTTGCGCGAAACTTTGATCTCGCGCATGATCGACCGGCCGATCCGCCCCTTGTTCCCGGAGACGTTCAAGAACGAAACGCAGGTCGTCGCGACGGTGCTCTCCGCCGACCAGATGAACGACACCGACGTCATGGCGATGATCGGCGCCTCCGCCGCGTTGACGATTTCGGACATCCCCTGGGACGGCCCGGTCGTGGGGCTGCGAGTGGCGTTGATCAACGGCGAATACGTCTGCAATCCGCCCCAGACCGATCTGCCCAACGCCAAGCTGGAGATTTTCGTCGCCTCCTCGGCGAAGGCGATCGTCATGGTCGAGGGCATGGCCCACGAGGTGTCGGAAGAAGAGATGATCGAGGCTCTGATGAAGGGCTTCGAATGGGCCCAGCCGATCATCCAGATCCAGAATAAATTGCGCGAACTCGCCGGCAAGGAAAAATGGCCGGTGGCGGAGCGCGTCATCGACGCCGAACTGAAGGCCAAGGTGGAGTCGCTGGTCGCCGACGGCGTCAAGTCCGCCTACGCCATCGCCGACAAGCACGATCGTTACGCGGCGCTGCGCGTCGTGAAGGAGAAGATGAAGGAAGCCCTGGCCGAACTGCCGGAAGACCAGTTGCGGCAGGCCGGGCAGGTTCTTGAAGACATGAAATACGACTACGTGCGGTCGATGATCCTCAACGAGCATCGGCGCATCGGCGATCGGGCGCTCGACGAAGTGCGCCAGATCACCATCGAGACGGGGCTTCTGCCGCGCGTTCACGGGTCCGCGCTGTTCACGCGCGGCGAAACGCAGGCTCTGGCCACGATCACGCTGGGCACCGAGGGCGACCTCCAGCGGCTCGACGATCTGCTCGGCGACCGGAAAAAGCGCTTCCTCCTGCATTACAACTTCCCGCCCTATTCGGTGGGCGAGGTCAAGCGGATGGGTTCTCCCGGCCGCCGCGAACTCGGCCACGGCAACCTGGCCGAGCGCGCGTTGGAATCGATGCTGCCGCTGGGCACGCCGGAATTCCCGTATGCCGTTCGCGTCGTTTCGGAGATCCTGGAATCCAACGGCTCCTCGTCGATGGCCTCCGTCTGCGGCGGCTGCCTGGCGTTGATGGACGCCGGCGTGCCGATCAAGAAGCCGGTGGCCGGCATCGCCATGGGGCTGATCGCCGAGGGCGAGCGCGTGGCCATTCTCTCCGACATCCTCGGCGACGAGGACCACCTGGGCGACATGGACTTCAAGGTCTGCGGCACGCGCGACGGCATCACCGCCCTGCAAATGGACCTCAAGATGAGCGGCATTTCGCGCGAACTGCTCACCCGCGCGCTGGCGCAGGCCAGCGCCGGCCGTCAGCACATCCTCGACAAGATGCTGGAGCATCTGCCCGCGCCGCGTTCCGAGTATTCGCCCTATGCGCCGCGCATCGTGGTCATCCAGATCAACCCCGACCGCATCCGCGACGTCATCGGTTCCGGCGGCAAGACGATCCGCGAGATCGTCGAGCAGACGGGCTGCGAGATCAACGTCGAGGACGACGGCTCCGTGCAGATCGCCTCGGCGGACCTGGCCGCCTGCCAGAAGGCGGTGGAAATCATCAAAGGCCTCACCGAAGAGCCGGAAGTCGGCAAGGTTTACACCGGCAAGATCAAACGCATCACCGACTTCGGCGCCTTCGTGGAGATCATCCCCGGCATCGAAGGCCTGCTGCACATCTCGGAAGTCGCCTGGAAGCGGGTGGAGCGGATGGAGGATTACGTCAAGGATGGCGAAATCATCCAGGTGAAGCTTGTCGAACTGGAGAAATCGGGCAAGATGCGGCTGTCGATGAAAGCGCTGCAGGAGCGGCCCGAGTCTTATAAGGAAAGCGACGGCGGCGGCGGCGGACGGCGCGAAGGCGGCCGCGAGGGAGGCCGCGACGGCGGACGCGGCGGCTATGACCGTGGCCGGCCCCCCCGGCGCTGACCCGAATCCGAACTCGTGAAAAAACAACGCCCCGCCTGACGCGGGGCGTTTTGTTTCGAGGGAGTCGATGTCTTACTTGAGCACGACTTTCAGGGCGTGGCTCAACGACACGACGTGCTGTTTTTCCTCTTCCAGAATGGCGTTCACTTTGTCCCGCCCTTTGTCGGGCGGCGCCACGTCGCGCAGGCCGAGGTAGAGGACGACCGAGTCCTTCTCAAAATTGATGGCGATGCGCAGGATGTCGGCGGCCGTCTCGCCGCCGGTGAGGCGCTTCGCCGGATCCTCGGCGGTGTTGAAGATGTGATTGCCGGCGACGGCCTGCAGGTATTTCACCCCTTCGTCCTCGGGATCCAGCTTGTCGATCTTCACGTCGCGCCGCAGGCGGGTGAAGGTATCGACGTGCTCGTCCTCCATGCGCGCCAGCGCCTGAAGCAGCGCTCTGGATTGCGGGTCGGCGACGATCTGCGCCGCGCGGCGGTAAAACGCGCCGCCGTTGCGTTCGATCTGCTCCGCAATCTCGAAAATTTCGTCCACGTTCAGATACTTGAGCGTCATCCTCGAACTCCTTGGTGCAAGAGAAGAGGGTTGCGGCTTTTACGGCGGCGGCCCGAGCGTCCCAACG
>QZKR01000128.1 GCA_003598065.1 Myxococcales bacterium
CCTGTGGCGCGAGCTGGGACTGGGCAGCGACATCCTCGCCGCGCCGGGGCTGCTCAAATCGACGACGAAGCTGGACGCGCGGCTGGCGATCCTTCCCGACGCGCCCGCGCCTCTGAAGCACCGGCAGCGCGTCCACGTCCACCTGGGCACGGCCGACTTGCTGGCGCGTGTGCGCTTGCTCGACGGCGACGCGATCGAGCCCGGCGGCGAGGGGCTGGCGCAGCTGTTGCTGGAATCGCCCACGGCCGCGCGGCGGCTGGACCGTTTCATCGTCCGCCGTTACAGCCCGCAGGCCACGCTGGGCGGCGGCGTGATCCTCGACGCCAATCCGGCGACGCATCGCCGCCGCGACGCCGCCATGCTCGCTTCGCTGCGGGCGCTCGCCGGCCGCGACGAGGCGGCGCTTTTGCTCGCTTCCGTCCGGAAAACGCCGTTCGCGATCGAGAGCGAGCTGGCCGCCGCGCTGTCGCTGACCGAGAACGATATCATGCTGGCCGCCGGCGAACTGGCGGCGGAAGGCGAATTGATCGTCGTCGGCGATGGAACGCGTCTCGCGCCGACCTCGCTGTATCGCGCCTTTCTCGCGCAGACGGGCGCGGCCCTGGCGAAGCATCACGCGGCCAGGCCGCTGTCCGCCGGCCTGAACCAGGAGGAGCTGCCGCCCCTCGTGCGCACGCTCGGCTTCTCCGGCAAGCCGCTCGCCTGGCTGATCGAGTACGCCGTGGCGCACGGCGATCTGGTCCGGCCCGCGCCGGGTCTTCTGGCCCTCCCTTCGTTCAAGGTGAAGCTCGACGCCCGCCAGCAGGCGGCGCTCGGCGTGCTGGAAAGCATGTTGCAGGCCGGCGGGCTGACGCCGCCCGGCGTCGCCGAATTGACCGAGGCCGCCCAGTTGAAAGACAAGGAAATTGCGCCGCTGCTCGGCTACCTCGTCGATACGGGCCGAGCCGTCCGCCTGGAGAAGACGCTTTTCTTCCATGGCGAAGCGCTCGGCCGCGCCCGGGACACGCTGGCGGCGCTCTTGTCGGGCAAAGGCGCGGCGACGGTCGCCGAAATCCGCGACGTCCTGGGCGCGTCGAGAAAATTCATCATCCCGGTGCTGGAATATTTCGACGCCCAGGGCTTTACGGTCCGCGACGGCGACCTCCGCCGGGCCGGGCCGCGCCTGCCGACCGATCCCGCCGATACGCCGCGCGAGGAGGATTGAAATGGACGAGCGCCTCGTCCTGTTCGTCACCGCCCCGAACGCCGAGACGGCCGCCGCGATCGCGCGCGCCCTCGTCGAAGGCCGCCTCGCCGCCTGCGTCAGCATCGTCCCGGCGATCCGCTCGATTTACGCCTGGCAGGGCAAGATCGAGGACGAGGCGGAAAGCCTGCTTGTCGTCAAAACCACCGCCGCCCGCGTCGAGGCGGCGAAAGCGCGCGTGCTCGCCCTGCACCCCTACTCGGTTCCCGAGATCATCGCCCTGCCCATCGTCGCCGGCCACCAGGCGTATCTGGACTGGCTGACCGCCGAGACGCGCGAGGAGGCGTAAGATGCGCGCGAAACTGGCGCGGATGGCGTTGGCTCTGGCGGCGCTGGCCGCGCTCGCCGCCGCCTGCGGCGAGGACGAGAGCGTCGATCAGACGATCGTCGATGACCCCAGGCAGACGATCTGCGATCCGGAAGAGCGCGCCTGCAGCGAGAACGACGTCGTCAAATGCAACGCCGCCGGCGCGGAATGGGTGTTTTTCAAGGAGTGCGGCGACGAACGCCGTTGCGACGAGGGCGACTGCGTCCAGGTCGAAGCGGAAGGGGACGGCGACCTCGAGGCCGAGAGCGAAACTGAGGATGAAGCCGAGGACGACGGGGAACCGCAATGACAGTGGAAAACAACCGCAATACGCCAAGATTGGTGAAAACGATCGCCGTGGTGTTGGCGGCGACGGCGATTCTTGTCGTCCTCGTCAATTTTAGTGTGATGGAAACGGAGAATCCCCCCGCGCCGCTCGCGCCCGCCGCGCCGCCCGCGCCTGCGCCGCCGCCGGCCGATCTGGGGCTGAATTGGGTTCCGGTTCCCGGCGGGACGTTTCAAATGGGCTCGAACAGCGGCATCACCGACGAGAAACCCGTGCATGCCGTGACGGTGTCCTCCTTCGAGCTGGCGAAAGCCGAAACCACCGGCGCCGACTACGAAGCCTGCGTCAAGGCGGGGGCCTGCGCGCCGGCGGGCGGCGGCGCATATTGCAACGCGGGGCAGCCCGAGCGCCGCCTCCATCCGATCAATTGCGTGACCTTCCCGCAGGCGCAGGCGTTCTGCGCCTGGGTCGGCGGGCGGCTGCCGACGGAGGCCGAATGGGAGCGCGCCGCGCGCGGCGACGACGGCCGGCTCTACCCCTGGGGGCCGGAGCCGGCGACCTGCGAACGGGCCGTAATCGACGAAGGCGGCCCCGGCTGCGGCGAGCACGGCACGAAGCCCGTCTGCTCGCGGCCGAAAGGCGACGCGCCCGGCGGCCTTTGCGACATGGCCGGCAACGTCTGGGAATGGACCGCCGACCGCTACCTGAAAACGTATTACGCCGTCTCGCCCGCCGTCGATCCGAAGGGGCCGGAAGAGGGCGAGGAGACAAAAGGCCGGGCCTTGCGCAGCGGTTCGTGGACCAATACGCCCGAATGGGTGCGGGCCGTCGATCGCGACCGCAACGACGAGCGGGAGCCGCTCAACAACCTCGGGTTCCGTTGCGCCCGCGACGTCCGGCCGCCCGCGCCGGCGGGAGCCGCGCCATGAACGCCATCCATTTCATCCTGATTTTCGCCTTGATCGCCAACGCCGTGGCCAACATCCTCATCAAGGAGGGGATGAAGGCCAAAACGATCGTCCTGAGCGATCCGGCCGGCGCGTTCAAGGCGATCCTCTTCAACCCCACGCTCCTGGCGGGCGTCGTCTGCTTCGGCCTGGCGCTGGCGGCCTACTCCGTGGTGCTTTCCAAGATCAAGCTGTCGGTGGCCTATCCGATCATGACCTCGGCGGGCTTTCTCATCGTCGTCTCCTACAGCTTCTTCAAGCTGCAGGAACAGATCACCGCGCTGCAGGCGGCGGGGCTGGTGCTGATCCTCGCCGGCGTGTGGATGGTGGCGACGAATCTGTAAGGCCGATGGCCGATCAAGCGAGCGATCCGCGCGTTTTCTTTTCGGGAAAAGGAAAATGTCGGGAGCAGGTTGGAAAACCTGCTCCAACGCTCAGAAAACCGGCTCCAACGATCCGGCGGATTCCGCTTCGCCGCATCCGCCCTTACTTTGCCGGCGTCAACAGGCCTTCGTAAACCTCCGCATGGGCGGCGGCGGCGCGGGCCCAGGTGGTCTGTTCGGCGTACTCGGCGAGGATCTCCCGCGCCCGCTCGCGTAAGCCCGCGTCGGCGGCCAGCGCCGACATGGCCTTGGACCATTGCGAGATGCGCAGCGGCTCGGGCGTCAACAGCGGCATCGACTCCAGCCGCTTCAAACCGTCCTCGAACTTGGGTCCCTTGGCGACGATGATCGGCTTCTGCGCCCCGATCGCCTGATGGAAAACGCCGCTGGCCGAACCGTAGCGCTGCCAGTGGGGAAGAAGCAGGACGTCCGAGGCGGCGAAAACGCGCGGCACGAGTTCGGCCGGGAGGTAGCCGTCGCGGATGATGATCTGCCTGGACAACCCCGTGAGGCGGACGCGCGCCTTCATCGCCTGGACGTACAAGCGGTTGTAGATCCGGTCGTCCCACGGTTTGCCGACCACGAGCAGCCGGGCCTGCGGCGTTTGCCGGGCGATACGGGCGAAAGCCTCGACGACGGTGTGGACGTTCTTCTGGACGTGGATGAAGCCGAAGAAGGTGAAAAGAACGCCCGTCTCGGGCAGATCGAGCAGGCGGCGGCTTTCGACGGGATCGGGCAGCGCCATCAATTCGGTGCCGTGCGGGATGACGGCGATCTTCTCGCTCGGCACGCCCTGGCTGACGAGCAGGTCGGCCATTCCCGCCCGATGGTGGACGACGAGCCGGTCGGCGGCGCGGCCGAGTTCGCGATGGAACCAGCCCGGCGTGCGTCCCGGGCCGAAGCGGAAGAGCCAGGAATCGGCGTAGACGGTGTGCAGGGTGACGACGCTGCGGATGCCGCGCCGGCCCAGCATCTCCAGAAGCGACGGCAGCCGTTCGTCGCGGGCGAAGAGATCGGTGGCGTACTGGAAGTGGACGACCTCCGCCCGCGCCTCGACCGCCGCGTTCAGGATCTTCTCGCGGTAGTCCTCGCGGCGGGAATAGGTCGGCCGGACCGTGATGCCCTTCTCCTCGCCGGCCGCCGCGCCGTCCTCGCCGATGACGACGGCGGAAAAGCGTTCGTCCCGGGCGGCCAGGGCGCGCAAGAGATGCCGCGTGTAAAGGCCGAGCGAACACTGCATCGGGGGGTAGGTGGTGACCAGGGCGATCCGCATCGTGTCATCCTTCGCCGTAAAGTTGGGACGGCGGCGCGCCGCGTTTCGACGGCAGCCGCGTCATAATGCTCTGCGACCATTCGTCCCGCCAGATCAGCATCGCGCCGACAAGCGCAATCGTCGCCAGAATGCTCACGCTGATGAGAAAATGCCTAAACCAGCCGAAGTCCACCGCGACGGCGAGGACAAAGGCCAGGATCATCGCGCCGCAGACGGCCGCCCAACTGACGGCATAGCGCCAATCGCGGTTTTTGGCGACGGCCAACAGCGCCAGCACGACGATGATCGAGGTGTAATAAATCGTCGGCGCAAGCAGGATGAAGATCAGCGGATAGCTGAAGGCCAGCGCCTCGTAGTCCTCCAGCTTCAAACAGGCGAGCGCCGTCAGCAGGATGAACAGTCCCGCCACGGCCGCCGTGAACGGCAGGCGATCCTTCAGCACCTGCTTTTTGTGCTCCAGAAAGACGTTCCAGTCGAAGCTCCCGGCGATCTTCTTGAAGTCGGCGCGGCTCGTTTCGCCCTCCCACATCATCACGTACTTGAGCCCGAGCCGCGTGGAGGTCAGGCTGTTGGCATGGACGTCCATCTTCCGCGCGAACTCGCGCCAGTAGTCGCCGCCCGCCTGGGCGTAGCTCGCCCCGGTCAAGCCGACGGCGACGACGGCGAAGACGACGAAAAAGCCCAGCAAACGGCGGTCGAGCGCCCGCTTGACGAGGAGGCCATGCAGAAATTTCACGCCGAAGCCGAAGACGAACAGCGCCGGGAAGAGGCGCATCGCCGCCGCGTAGGCGACGAGCGCGCCGGCGGTTTTGTAGCGGTTCAGCTTCGTCAGACAGATCGCCCAGACGACGCAGGCCACCCAGTCGAAGCGCAGGATGCTGCCGTGGATGTTCAGGTTGTGCAGCGTGTAGAGCGAGACGAAGAAGGTCACGGCGATCAGCGCCGTCTCCAGGGAAAAGGCCAGCCAGACGCCGGCCAGCATCGAGGCGATGAGGGCCACGTCGATCAGCGCCAGCCCCACGAAGCCGGGCTTGCTCACCGGGACGATATTGGTGAGCGCCGAGCCGACCATGTTCCACATCGGCGTGGCGTTGTAGCCCATGTCTTTGATGCGCGCCTTCAAGGTGCCGATGCCGAAGGTCCGGTGGTAGGCGCGGATGTCCGACTTGAACTGCTCCCAGCGCTCCGGCGAGAAGCGGTCCGTGCAGATTTCCGGGCGCTCCAGCACCGTGGAGATTTTCAGGTAGCCGTAAGTTTCGAGGTTGCGGACTTCGGAGTTGAGATAGCCCCGCGGCGTTTTCAGCCCTTCGCTTTCGGCGACGGCGACGCAGCGGTAGAGGTTGAAATAGCCGATCTCGGCGGAGTATTTCGAGCCGAAGTAATAGTGGAAAAGATCGTGGTAGTTGTTGAAGTGGCCGCGCACGAACTGGCCGAAGACGAAGAAGCCCGACCAGCCGACGACAAGGCAGACGATCAGTCCGGTAAGCACGTAAGGTCTGACCCTGGCGTAGCGCTCGGGCTGCATAAGCTGTTTGACCAGCCCGAGCAGGAGCAGCGCGACCAGCACGCCGAGCTTGACGAAAAGCGCCGTCCGTTCGAGTTCCATACGCGTCCTCTGGGCTGCGCGCGACCTGCCTTGCTGCGCGGATTTTCCCGGTCGTTTCGCGGCGCACCTATCCTGCCAGCGGGCGGAGAGTGTGTAAAGGGATTTTTGGGCGGCGGAACGCGGGGAGAAGCGGTTTTAACCGAGCGCTTCCCGCAGCTTCTCCGGCAGCGGCGCGGGCCGGCCCTGGCGGTCGATGCAGACCATCGCCAGCGCGGCTTCGGTGGTCAACTCGCCGCCGCGCCGGACGCGCTGGCGGACGGTGAAGCTGCGCCGGCCGAGTTTGACGACGTCGGTTTCGATGGCGATGTCGTCGTCGTAAAGCAGCGGCGACAGATAGCGCACGCGGCATTCCGCGACCGTCAGATGATGACCCGTCGCCATCAGCGCCGTATAGGGAAATCCGGCCTCGCGCAGATAGGCCTCGCGCGCCGTTTCAAAGAGGGCGAAGTAATTTCCGTGGTAGACGCCGCCGCCGGCATCGACGAGATAGAACGGCACGCGCAGCGCGTGAACGTGCGCGGCTTCGATCGCCGACGTTGCGGCGCGCGCGGCCACGCTTAGCCCTTGAAGTCGCGGCGGGTATAGAGCGCCGCCAGCGGCAGGCCCTGCGCCTGCACCGCCTCGCGCCCGCCTTCCAGGCGGTCCACCAGGCAGAACACGCCGCCCACGGCGAGCCCTTCCCGCTCGCAGGCCTCGACCGCTTTCAAGGTGGAGCCGCCGGTCGTGACCACGTCCTCCAGAAGCAGCACGCGCATGCCGGGCTGCAAGGCCTTCGCGCCTTCGATCTGCTTGCCCATGCCGTGGCCCTTCGGTTCCTTGCGGATCAGGAAGCCGGGGATGGGCCGGCCGGCCAGAAAGCTCGTCAGGGACGTCGCCGTCACCAGCGGGTCCGCGCCCATCGTCATGCCGCCGATGGCGTCCGGCGCTTCGGGCAGTTCGGCGATCCACTGGTGGAAAATGCGGCCGATCAGCGCCGCCCCTTCGGCGTCCAGGGAGGTCTGGCGGCAGTCGATGTAGAAATCGCTCTTTTTGCCGGAGGCGAGCGTCACCTCGCCCTCGACGTAGGATTTCCGTTTCAATAGCTCCAGAAGCCGCGCGCGGTCGGCCTCGGGCGAGGGGAAGGCGGGAGGGAAAACGAAGCGGGACATGGGTCTCTCCTTTGCCGGTCCTACGGGAAGGCGAAACTGCTGCGGGAAGGTAGCAACAGGCGGCGCGGGCTGTCAAGCCGCAATCGCGGAGTCGGTAACGCCCGTAGTAAAGATTCTGGATTCCGGGCGAAAGACAAGTTAAAGTCGGGCATCGTCAGGCGATAAGGGAAAGCGGATGGCCAGGGTGTTGATCTTAGGCGCGACCGGCATGCTGGGGCACAAGCTGTGCCAAATGCTGCCACGACTGGGACACGAGGCGTCGGCGACGGCGCGCGGAAGCGCCTCCGCCCTCAAGCCCTACCGCGAGGCGTTCAAACAAGTTCGCCTGATCGGCGGCATTGACGCGCTGGACGAACGGAAACTCGAACGAACGATCTCCCGCGCCGCCCCGGACGTATTGATCAACTGCGTCGGAATCATCAAACAACATCCGGCGGCGAAGGACCCTCTCCTTTCGATCGGCGTCAATTCCTGCCTGCCGCACAGGCTGGCCCGGCTTTGCGGCGGGCTGGGCGTTCGCCTGATCCATATCAGCACCGACTGCGTGTTTTCGGGCCGCAAGGGCAACTACACCGAAGAGGATGTCTCGGACGCGGAGGACCTGTACGGCCGCTCCAAATTTCTCGGCGAGGTTTCGGGACGCGGCTGCCTGACCTTGCGGACCTCCATCATCGGCCGTGAGCTTGGCGGCGCGAGCGGCCTCTTGGAGTGGTTTCTGGGCAACCGCGGAAGAACCGCGCCGGGATACACCCGCGCCGTCTATACGGGTTTCACGACGCTGGAGATGGCCCGCCTCATCGATCGGGTGATCGTGCGGCATCCCGACCTGGAAGGCGTATGGCAGGTCTCCTCCGAGCCGATCAGCAAGTACGATCTGCTCTGTCTGGTGCGCGACGCCATGCGCCTCGACATCGACGTGACGGCCGAGGCGGCGGTTCGAATCGACCGCAGCCTGAACAGCGAAAAATTCAGAAACAAGACCGGCTACCAGCCGCCTTCGTGGCCGGCGATGATCGAGGAGCTGGCGCGCGACGCCGCGCCTTACGAGGAGTGGAGAAAAGCGCATGCATCTTGAAGACAAGCGGATTCTGGTGACCGGCGGCACCGGCTCGATGGGAAAAGTGTTCGTCAAACGCGTCCTGTCCGGCGAGCTGGGCATGCCGAAAAAGGTCGTCGTCTTCTCGCGCGACGAAGCCAAGCAGCACACGATGCGGATCTCCTACATGAACCGCGGCGCCGCCACCGACGAGGTGATTTACCGCAACTTTCAGAGCCTCCTGGAGTTCCGCATCGGCGACGTGCGCAGCTACGCCGACGTCTGCTCGGCGGTCAAGGACGCGGACATCGTCGTCAACGCCGCCGCCCTGAAACAGGTGCCGACCTGCGAATACTTCCCCCTGCAGGCGATCCAGACGAACTGCCTCGGTCCGGCCAACATCGTCCAGGCGATCCGCGAGAACGGCTATCCGGTGGAAACGGTGGTCGGCGTCAGCACCGACAAGGCCTGCAAGCCGGTCAACGTCATGGGCATGACCAAGGCCGTCCAGGAGCGCATTTTCACCTCCGCCAATGTCCTCAACGCGCAGACGCGCTTCATCTGCGTCCGCTACGGAAACGTGCTGGCCTCGCGGGGGTCCGTCATTCCGCTGTTTCACGACCAGATTCGCGGCGGCGGCCCGGTCACGATCACCGTGCCCGACATGACGCGGTTTCTGCTGAGCATCGACCAGGCGGTTGACACCGTTTTTGCGGCGCTCAAGCACGCCAAGCCCGGCGAAACCTACATCCCCATCGCCCCGTCGGCCACGGTGGAGAACATCGCCAAGGCGTTGATCGGCAAGCGCAAGATAAAACTCAAGGTCATCGGCATCCGGCCCGGCGAGAAGATTCACGAGATCCTCATTTCGGAAGAGGAAAGCAACCGGACCGCTCGACGGGGAGATTATTACGCCATTCTGCCGATGCTGCCGGAACTGCGCGGCGGCGCGCCCGCGCCGGCGGCGATGGAGACGGAATACAGTTCGGCGGGCAGCGTCGTCGATCTGCCGGCGACGGTGAAGCTGCTTAAGGCGCACAAGCTGATGGTGGAAGACGTCCAGAACACCGACGGCGGCGAGCTGTTGCGATGAAAAAGCCGGCCCAGCCGCCAACCAAGGCGAAAAAAGCCATGAAGCCGCTCAAGGTATTGACCGTTCTCGGCACCCGCCCGGAGATCATCCGGCTGTCGCTGATCATCGCCAAGCTGGACCGCTACGCGACGCAGATCGTCGTCCATACCGGCCAGAACTTCGAGGCGAATCTCGACGCGATCTTTTTCGACCAGCTCGGCGTGCGCAAGCCCGATTATCATCTCGGCGCGCGCGGTTTGTTCGGCGAGCAGATGGGGACGATCCTCTCCGGCTGCGAAAAGATCATGCGGGAGGAAAAGCCGGACAAGTTCCTCGTCCTGGGCGACACGAACAGCGCCCTGGCGGCGATCGTCGCCAAGCGGCTCGGCATCCCCGTCTATCACATGGAGGCGGGCAACCGCTGCCACGACGACCGCGTGCCGGAGGAAGTGAATCGCCGCATCATCGACCACTCTTCCGACGTGCTTTTGCCCTACACCGCCAACAGCAAGGCCAATCTCGTCGCCGAGGGGATTCCCCCTTATCGCATCTACGTCACCGGCAACCCCATCAACGAGGTGCTGCGGCATTTCACGCCGCAGATCGAGGCCTCGGCGATCCTGACTCAGCTCGGTCTCGCCAAGGGCCGTTATTTTCTCGTCACGATGCACCGGGCGGAGAACGTCGATATCCCCGAGCGGCTCGACGCCTTCCTCGACGCCTTCGACCGCCTGTCCCGCGAGCATCGCCTGCCGGTGGTCGTCAGCACGCATCCGCGCACGCGCGCCCGGCTCGCCGCCAGGGGCGGCGCGGCGGTCAAGTCGGACCTGCGCTTTCTCGATCCTTTCGGTTTCTTCGATTTCGTGAACCTGGAGCAGAATGCGTTCTGCGTCCTCTCCGACAGCGGCACGGTGCAGGAGGAGTGCGCCATCTTCAACGTGCCGTCGGTGACGATCCGCGACGTCACCGAGCGGCCGGAGACGCTGGAGGCGGGCTCCAACACGCTTTCCGGCGCGGAGCCGGAGCGGATCGTCGATCTGGTGCGGATGGTGCTCGCGGAAGGAAACGAATGGCGGGCCCCGGCCGAGTATCTCGACGCCCAGGTGTCGAAGAAAGTGGTGAAAATCGTGCTCGGCCATCACCTGGATTTCAAGCCGCGCCATCCCCTAAGCTGAGGCGGCGCGCCGCGCCGAACGCCATGCGCCCCCTTTCCATCGCCATCGTGAGCAAGGCCGACGACACGGGCGGCGGGGCCAGCCGCGTCGCGGCCGAACTCGCCCGACTGCTTATCGCCGACGGCCACCGCGTCCATCACTGGCGCGCCTTCGGCCGGCCCGAGCCGCACGCGCGCGATCTTTACGGATCGTTCGCGCTGCCGATCCGCGCCGTGCGCAAGCTGGCTCGTCTCTCCGGCTGGCCCGACTGGCCGCCCGTCGAGTATCCGCTGCTCGCGCGCCGGCTCGCCGATTACGACGTCGTTCATTTCCACGATCTGACCACGGCCCTTTCGCCCTTGACGCCGTCGCTCGTCGCGCGCCGCAAGCCCGTGGCCTGGACTTTCCACGACTGCTCGCCCTTCACCGGCGGCTGTCTTTATCCGCTGGACTGCCCGAAATTCAAATCGCGCTGCGGTCCTTGCCCGCAGCTCGGCGCATGGCCGCTGGATACGCGTTTCGATTTCACCGGCCCGATCCATGCCTTGAAGCGTCGTTTGTTCGCCGAAAACACGATCCGCGCCGTCGTTCCTTCACGCTGGAGCCGCGAGATGGCCGTGGCTTCGGGCATGTTCGCCCGCCCGCCCGAGGTGATTCCCAACGGCATCGACACGGACGTTTTTCGACCCTTTGATCGCCAGGCCTTGCGCCGTGAACTCGGTCTGCCCGACGATCGGAGGATCGTTCTCATCGCCGCTTACGATCTGTCCTACCCGAACAAAGGCGCGGCCTTCGCCCTGGAAGCCCTGCGCCGCTTAGACGAACCGGCGCCGTTTCTTTTGGCCGTGGGCGGGCTCGGCCGTTGGACCGAGGCGGCTTTTTCGCCGCTCGCCTTTCGCCATGTCGGTTTTCTCGCCGACGATCGCGAGAAGGCGCGCTGGTTCGCCGCCGCCGACGTGGCGCTCAACGCCTCGCTCACCGACACCTTCTCGCTCGTCACCGCCGAGGCGATGGCCTGCGGCACGCCGACCGTCGGCTTCGCCACCGGCGGCATTCCGGAACTCGTCGAGCACGGCGTGTCCGGCTGGATGGTCCCCACGGGCGACGCCGCCGCCCTGTCCCACGGCCTCGCGCGGGCGCTGGCGGGCGACGCGCCGAAACACTGGGGCGAAGCGGCGCGGGCGCGGATCGTCGAGCGCTTCTCTCACCCGGGTTTTCTCGCCGCTCATTTGTCGCTGTATCGGGAGATGATGGGCCGGTAGAGGCTCACTTGTCCAGCGGCCACTGCGCGAGCACCCAGCGCTTCGCCGCGTCGGCGTCGAGAAGCTCGCCGTCCAGTTGCCGCGTGCGCGCGGCGTCGAGGATCACGGAAAATTGGGGACCTGGCGTATAGCCCCAGGCGATCAGATCGTCGCCGCCGATCAAGGGAGGCGGCAGGGCGGGTTCCGGCGTCTGCGCCAGTTCGGCGCGCACGGCGTCGTAGGTGTCCAGCTGACCATGCGAGGCGAGACAGTCGGCGCGGTGCAGTTCCAGATGCTCGGTGAAGCGGGGCAGCGCCAGAAAGCGGCGGCGCGTCGAAGGGCGCATCTCCGGATAGTCGAGGAAGCGCATGTGCTCGGAAACCAGCGCCGTCACCTGCTCCCGTTCGTCGTTGGCGAAATTGAGACGGCGGCAGACGGCGTCGGCGATTTGCGCGCCGACGGCGGCGTGGCGGGGGAAGGTGGGCTGGCCGTCCTTGACGGCGGCCGTCGGCGGCTTGCCGACATCGTGCAGCAGGGCGCCCCAGGCGAGGGACGGAGTGGGCTCGTCCAGCGCATCCAAGAGAAGGGCGGTGTGGGTAAAAACGTCGCCTTCGGGATGGTAGCCGGGCGGCTGGGCCACGCCGTCCATCGCCTTCACCTCGGGAAGCCAGACGTCGAGCAGGCCGGCGTCGCGAAGCAGCGTCAGGCCGCGCCCGGCGTGCGGGGCGGCGAGAAGGCGCGTCAATTCCTCGCGGACGCGTTCCGGCGCAAGTTCGGCCACGTCCGAAGCATGGGAGGCCAGCGCTTTCCAGGTCGTTGGTTCGATCCTAAAGTCGAAGCGGGCCGCGAAGCGCACGGCGCGAAACAGCCGCAGGCGGTCCTCGGCGAAACGGCGCTCGGCGTCGCCGATGGCCCGCACGAGGCCGGCGCGCAGATCCGCCTCGCCGCCGACGAGATCGAGCAGGCGATCGGCGACGGGGTCGTAGAGCAAACCGTTGATCGTGAAGTCGCGGCGCTGGACGTCCTCTTCGGCGGTCGCGGGGCGCACCCAGTCGGGCCGCCGCCCGTCGCCATAAGGGCCGTCGGTGCGGAATCGCGCCACTTCGGTCGGCGGCGCATCATCATGCTTGACGAGCGTCACGCCGAAGGCCTTGCCCACCGCCGCCGTGCGCGCGAAAAGCCGCGCCGTCTGGTCCGGCGGGCAGTCGGTGGCCACATCCACGTCTTCCGGGGGCAGGCCCAGCAGCCGATCGCGCACCGCCCCGCCGGCGAAGTAAGCGGCGTAGCCCGCTTTTTGCAGCGCCAACACGACGGCGTAAGCGTGGCGTTCGGCGTCTGTCGTGAAAGACTTCATCATGCCGCCATTATCGGGAGAGAGACGGCGACGGTCAAGGCGCGCGGAGTACCGCTTAAGGCCCTTCGATGACGGCGATGTATTCCGGCCGCTGGTCAACTGGCGTCAGATAAGCGTCATACCGCGCGTCGCCGTCGAGATGGCGGCGCAGAAAGGCGAGCGTCAGCCGGTCCATCGCCGCGAACGCCTCGGCCGGCGTGGCGAAGCCCGGCGCGCAGCCTTCCTCGGCGAAATATTCGCTCGACCCGCCGACCATCTCGCAGAAGTCGGTGAAACTCATGTGCGCCGCGTTCATCAGCGTCGCCAGCCGTTTGTCCGCGCCGGGAAGCGCCTCGTAGATCGGCCGGACCTCCGAATCCATCGGGCAGGTGCCGTCGCGCTCCGCGCCGACGATCAGCATCGGGATGGCGATCGCTTCCAGGCCGTTCGGTTCGTCGGCGGCGAAGAAGCCGTAGCCCGCCGGGGCGTAAGCCACGCCGGCCTTGACGCGCGGATCGCCGACCGCGCCGTCCTTGACCATGCTCGTATCGTAATCGGTCAGCCAGTCGCAGATGTGCAGCGAGGGGTCCTCGGCGCATTCGGTCAGATAAGCCTGGAAATGCATGCTCCCGCCGCAGACCATCAATGTCGTGTAGCCGCCCAGCGAATGCCCGCCGGCGGCGATGCGCGCTTCATCGATAAGCCCGAAGAGGCGGCTGTCCGCCGCTTCGCTTTTCGCCAGCGCGTGCGAGATCGCCGCCGAAACGTCCAGCGGCCGGTCGTGGACGGCCTGCGCCACCGTGGACACGTCCCAGTCGCCGGCCGTGTTGCCGACGTGGTTGCAGCTGATGACGACGAAGCCGTGCGCAACGAGATACTCGACGAGCGTCCACGACTGTTCGGCGATGCCGCTGTTGCCGTGGGAGAAAGCGAAGAGCGGGTAAGGCGCGCCGCCCGCGTCCGGCTCGGCGTCGGCGTAGACGTTGTCGCGCACCAGCCAGCCGTCGTAGCGGAACGCTTCTCCGCCCGTCTGGGCCGGATACCAGACGGTGCAGGGCAGTTCGCGCGTCCGGCCGGCGACGTCCGGATCGTCGTAGGCGACGGTCTCGTTGATCGCGCCGACCGCATACGGCCCCGGCGCATCGGGATCGTCGAAGGGCGGCGCGTCGGCATCGCCGTCTTCGTCGCCGTCAGCTGTCTCGCCTTCCGTGTCGCCGTCCTCGGTGGCCGCGTCTCCGTCGCCGTCCGTCGTCTGTTCTTCATTGCTGTCGCAGGCAGCGAAAGCCGCAACGCAAATCAACAGCGCCCATGCCCAAGGGAGTGATTTTCTTAGCATCGTCGCCTCCTGGGGGGAAGATAACACGATCGCGATGAGATGCAACAGCCCGGTCGCAAACGGCCGTTGTATTTCCCGGGTTGGATGCCGATGCAAGCCTACAAAAAAAGCGGGCCTTGCGCCCGCCTTTTGTTTTCGAAACGGTTTCCCGATCAGTCGCAATCCGGGTCGGGCGCAGGAGCGCAGCCCTCGTCGCAATAACCGTCCGCCGTGCAGGAATCGTACTGGCAGGGGAAGATGTCGTCACCGACCATCGGCGTGTCGCCGCAGCAACAATCCGGGTCGTCCGTGCAGGGGAAGTATTCCACGTCGTTAGGCGATACGCCGTTCTCGCAGACGCCGACCTGCGTATCGCAACCGGCTTTGGATTTGCCGCCGAAATTCTCCTCCAACGGGTCGCTGCACTCCAAGGGTTCGTCGCCGTCGGGCGGCTCGTCGCCATCGGCCGACTGGTCGCCATCGGCCGACTGGTCGCCGTCGGCCGATTGGTCGCCATCGGCCGATTGGTCGCCGTCGGCGGACGTATCGCCGTCGGTTCCGTCGTCGTCGTCGTCGCCGCTGGAGCAGGCCGCGAAAAGAGTCACCAATCCAATCAGAAGCAGCAGCCACAAGATTTTTTTGCTACGCATCGTTCCTCCTTTTTTAAGCGCCGGATCGCCGGCTGGTGGTTACTGGCAATCCAGGTCCGGCGCGGGCGCGCAGGCCGCGTCGCAAAAGCCGTCCGCCGTGCAGGAATCATACTGGCAGGGGTACACGTCCTCGAACATCGGCGCGCCGCCGCAGCAGCAATCCGGGTCGTCCGTGCACGGGTAGTATTCCACGTTGTTGGGCGATTCGGCGTTCTCGCAAACGCCGACCTGCGTGTCGCAGCCGGCGGCGGACTTGCCGCCGAAATTCTCTTCCAGAGGGTCGCTGCACTCCAAAGGCACGTCGCCGTCGGTGGGGACATCGCCGTCGGTCGGCGCGTCGCCGTCGGTCGGTACGTCGCCATCGGTCGGTACGTCGCCATCGGTCGGTACGTCGCCATCGGTCGGCGCGTCACCGTCAGTCGGCGCATCGCCGTCGGTGGGGACATCGCCGTCGGTCGGTACGTCGCCGTCGGTGGGGACATCGCCATCGGTCGATTGGTCGCCGTCGGCCGGCTGGTCGCCGTCGGCCGACTGGTCGCCGTCGGTCGCGTCGCCGTCGGTCGTGTCGCCGTCCGTCCCGTCATTGTCATCGCCGCTGTCGCAGGCCGCAAACGCGAACAGTACAACCGCCAAAAGCAGAACCGAGCCAAGCCACCATGCGCTACGCTTCATCTCGTTCTCCTTTTCCCCTCGTTATTTCTTAATTTCCATATGGCCGCATTGTATCACATCGCACTGTCAAAAAAAACGGGCGGGAAAAAATCCCGCCCGATGTAACTCGGAAAATGAGCAATTATCGTTTTCGCCGCGCCGCCAACGCCGCCAACAGCAACCATGCGAGCGGGCCGCCGGCCGTCGCGCCGCAGCCGGAGCCGGAGCCGTCGGGCTGCTCGGGATTGGTTGTCCCGTCGCCGTCCGCCGGCAGATCGCCGTCCGGGGGCGCGTCGCCGTCCGCCGCCGAATCGCCGTCGGCGGGAACGTCACCATCGGTGGCCGCATGGCAGGCCGCGCCGTAGGCGCAGTATTTCGTCTCGCCGGCGTCCACCGAGCAGCAGTAGTCGGTCTGGAAGCCGCCGGCGCAATCGGCGTCGGTGAGGCAGGCCTTCGAGCAATAGGGATCGCTGACCGCCAGACAGCCGTCGCCGCCCCAGTTGGGATCGCACTCGACCGGCTGCGCCTGCGGATTGCAGTCCTCGCCGACAAGCGACCCGGCGTAACCGTGCCACGTCTGGCCGTGGTATTCGACGCAGTCGATGGGGTCGATGAGACAGAGCCGCTTTTCGCCGCCGTCGTAGGCGACGGGCTTGCAGCAGGCGTCGATAGAGATAACGCGACAATCCTGCGGCTGCGTGCAGTAAGTAGTACAGACCGCCGTCGTCGCCTCGCCTTCCTTCCAGGCGCAGACGGCCGAGCCCTGCCCCGCGTCGCAGCGGGGATAATCGTACGTCTCGGAGACGCCCGGCACGGGGCACGGTTCGCCGGGGCCGCCGGTGTAAACGGGTCCGGTATCGACGTCTTCGTCGCCGTCCGCGCCGCCGTCGGCGTCCCCGTCCGCATCGCCGTCCACGGGCGGTTCATACTGCCCGTCCGAATACTGCAACACCAACTCGAACTCGCCGAAGGCGAAACCTAAATGCTCGTTGAGAAACACCATGCGGTGCATCGTGCCGGGCATCACCTGACCGTCGGGGTTGGTGGCCTCGTGTTCATCGAAGCGCATCGCGCCGTTCTCGGTGTAGAAGAACTTGAGCGTGTTGGCCGGCAGACTGCCTTCCGAACCGTAGCTGGCGACGATCCAGCCCTTGTCGTCGTCGAAGAAATGCACGTCGCCGATGTAATAGAGCGGCAGATCGCCGTACTGGCTGGGGAACTTCGGCGGCAACGGCTGGATGAACCAGTCTTTCCCGCCGTTGGTGGTCTTCATCAGAAAACCATTGGTCTCGTCGCTTGCGCCCAGATAGCCGATCTGCGACGAAGTGAACTGGATCGTCGAGTACGTCAGATGCTCGCCGGAAACGAGCGCCTGCCAGGTCGCGCCGCCGTCGGTGGTGTGCAGGATCGTGCCTTTGTCGTGCAGGATGGAGGTTCCCTCCTCTCCCTCCTGCTCGGGTTCCTGGTACTCCTGGTAATAGTAGGTCGCCCAGCCTTCCGTGACGCTGATGAAGCAAATCGGGCCGGGGTTCATCTCTTCCGTCACCTCGGCGGGCAGCGCCGCCGACTTCCAGGTCTCGCCGCCGTCGTCGGTGCGGATGATCTTGCCTTTTTCGCAGGTCGCCCAGCAATGGCTCAGGTCGAGGCAGTCCATGCGGAAGCACATCGGCCCGCCCTCGACGAACAGCGATTCGACCTCCAGGCCGCCTTTTTTGATCCGCCACATCGGCCCGGCGAGCGGCTGGCCCATCATGTTCATCGAGGCGCCCACGGCGAAACCGTCGTCCTTGTTGAGCAGGACCATGTCCGTGAAGATGTTGAAAAAGGCGTTCTCGACGGGGATGGTCACGTCGCCCCAGGATTCGCCGCCGTTGGCCGAGCGCTTGAAGACGGGAGTCGAATTGCCCTGGGCGTCCTTCTCCTGACCGTAGGCCAGAAGCACCTTGTCGCTGCCGACCGCCCCGGTGATGAAACGGTTGTCCTGGTTGGGATTCCAGAAACGATACTCCCACGTCCCCGTCGCCTCGGCGAACGCCAGCGACGAAAAGGCGAGGATCGCCGCGCAAAGCGCGGCCGTCCGCATCCAACGCATGACTGCAACCTCCATATAGATGAGCGGGCACGACACTCGGAAACTCCGGGGAAGTGTAGCGCCGGCGATTGGCGCTGTCAAACGCCCGCCCGCCTTGGTTGACAGGCCGCCGGCATGGGCTAGAATGCTCGCGACTTCTCTTGATCGGCGAAGGACGCATGAACACGGAGACGCGCGGCTACAGCCTCATCGACTCGGGAAACGGCAAGCGCCTGGAGCGCTTCGGGGCGTTCGTTCTGGCGCGTCCCGCGCCGCAGGCGCTCTGGCGGCCGCGCCAGCCGGCCGCGCTCTGGGACGCGGCCGACGCCGCCTTCGAGCGGCGCGGCCAGGACGGCGAATGGCGCGGTCTCGACCGGCTGCCGCCCTCCTGGCCGGTGGAGATCGACGGACTTACGGCCCTCGTCAAGCCGACGGGCTTCGGCCACGTCGGCCTCTTTCCCGAGCAGGCGGCGAACTGGGCCTTCGTCGCCCTACGGGCGGCGCGCGGGCCTAGGCCTTACGGGGTGATGAACCTTTTCGGCTACACGGGGCTGGCGACGCTCTACGCGGCGCGCGCCGGCGCGGAAGTCTGCCACCTCGACGCCTCGAAGGCCGTCGTCGCCTGGGCGCGCGAAAACGCCGCCGCCTCCGGCCTCGCCGATTTCCCGGTTCGCTGGATAGTGGAGGACGCCGTGAAGTTCCTGCGCCGCGAGGCCAAACGCGGCCGCCGCTATCACGGTCTCGTGCTCGATCCGCCCGCCTTCGGGCGCGGCAGCAAGGGCGAGGTCTGGAAGATCGAGGACGACCTGGAGGCGCTTCTGGCCGCCTGCCGCGAAGCGCTCGACGAAGCGGCGGAGTTCGTCATCCTCAGCACCTATTCGCCGAAGTTCACGCCGCTGGTGCTGGCCAACGTCCTGTCCGACGCTTTCGGCGATCGGGGCGGCGCGGTGGAGGCGGCGGAGATGACGATTCCCGAAGCCGACGGCGGACGGAGCCTGCCGGCCGGCGTCACGGCGCGCTGGGTCGCCAAACCGTAGGAGACGCGATGCGGACGACCCGCCCCGACATGGAAATCGCCAGCCCCGCCAATGCGCGCATCAAAGCGTTGGTGAAGCTGCGCGACCGCGCCGCGCGCGACCGCGAGGGCCTCGTGCTCATCGAGGGCTACCGCGAACTGCTGCGGGCGCTGAAGGCCGGCGTCAAACCGGCGGAGGTTTATTTCTGCGAGGCTTTCTTTCTCGGCGCGAACGAGCCGGCTCTTTTGGAGCAGGCCCGCGCCGCCGGGGCGCGGCTGATCGCGCTGACGAAGACGCCCTTCGCCAAGGCCAGCTATCGCGACCGCCCGGACGGGCTTTTGGCCGTCGCGCCGAAAATCGGCCGGCCGCTGGAGGCGATTCCGCTCTCGCCCTCGCCGCTTATCGTACTTGCCGTGAACATCGAGAAGCCCGGCAACCTGGGGATGATCCTGCGCTCCGCCGACGCGGTGGGCGCGGACGGGGTCGTCGTCGCCGACGGCAAGACCGACGTCAACAACCCCAACGTCGTGCGCGCCTCGACGGGAACGCTGTTCTCCATGCCGATCGCCGAGGCCGGGGCCGAGGAGACCCTCGCCTGGCTGAAGCGCCACGGCATCCGGCTTCTGGCCGCCACGCCCCACAGCGAGTTAGGCCACACCGAGGCCGATCTGACCGGACCCGTGGCCATCGCGCTGGGGGCCGAACAGTACGGCCTCACCTCGCGCTGGCTGGAGGCGGCCGAGCTCAAGGTGCGCATCCCCATGGCCGGCGTCGCCGATTCGCTCAACGTCGGCGCGGCGGCGACAGTGCTGCTCTTCGAGGCGGCGCGGCAGCGCGGCTTCGCCAACGCCAAGCCCGATTTCGCCGACGAATCGGCGCCGAAGTAAGCTTGTCTTGAAAGCAGGTTGTCGAGGAAAAACGGGCCGCCGCGCCCCGCTTCTTCTTGTGCCCCGGCCGGTTTGACCGTAGGATAATTCAATACCCTGGGCGGCGGCCTTGTTTTTTAAGAAACGGCATGGACGAGAACGGTGTGAACAGCAAACCCGGATTCGGCCGGCGCCTGGCCGACGCCTGGCGGACCCTGCTGGGCCGTCCGCCGCAAACGATCGAGTCGGAAGCGGTGATCCATTTCAAGTACGAGCGTTTCCGCGAAATCCTGGCGCTCAATGAAACGCTGCTGAATCTTTTCTCCGACATCGAGGAAAATCTCCTGGGCCGCCGGCCGTTCGCCTTGAAGCCGCTGACCGCGCGCATCCAGCGGGCCTGCCTCGATGCGTTTCTGATGGCGAAGAATCTCAACCAGATCGCCGACGGACGCTACAAGTCGCTTTACGACGCCCTGGCGCGGATCAACAAGGCGATCGAGGCTGAAAGTCCGCTTCGGCTTGAGGTTTCGCCCGGCCCATGGGTGATCCCGTTGAGCGACCTGCGCCTGGCCGATGCGCCGAAGGCCGGGTTGAAAATGGCCACGCTCGGTGAAATCCGCGCCGCGCTCGGTTTGGAAACCCCCGACGGCTTCGTCGTCACCACCGCCGCCTTCGCCGGATTCGTCGGCGAAAACGGTTTGCAGGACAAGATCCTGAGCCTGGACGAAGCCCTGGAGAAAAGCGGCGCGTCGGCCTTGGACGAGCTGTCGCGCGAAACGCGTCTGGCGGTCGTCGAAGGCCGCATCCCCGACGACATCGCTCAGGCGATCGAAGCCGCTTACGACGCTTTGGGCGGGGACTCGGAACTTCTCGTCGCCATGCGCTCCAGCGCCGTCGGCGAGGACGGCGACAGCTCGCACGCCGGGCAGTACCTCACCGAACTCAACGTCAACCGCCAGTTTCTGCTCGATTCCTACCTGCAGATTCTGGCGAGCGCCTACAAGCCCGCCGCCGTGACCTACCGTTACGAACGCGGCCTCACCAGCGACGAAGCGAGGATGGCCGTCGGCTGCCTGAAGATGATCAAGCCGCGCTGCAGCGGTTTGCTGTTCTCGCGCGATTTTTCGGACATCGCGGCCGACCGGGTGATGATCGGCGTGACCGAGGGGCTTTCCGAGGCCGTCGTCAGCGGCCGGCGCAACGCGGAGGAGCTGGCCTTCGCGCCGGCCGTGGCGCGGTACGCCGGCTCGGCGATTCTGCAGCCGCGCGAACTCGAACGCCTGGCCGGGACGGCGCGCCGCCTCGAAGCGCACTTCGGCCGGCCGCAAGACATCGAATGGGCGATCGAACCTAGCGGTCGGCTGGTGATCCTGCAAAGCCGTCCGATGTCGGCCGCGCCCGTCCCTCCGCCGCGCGAAACGCCGCCGGCCGTCGAGACGACGCCGATTCTCGCCGGCGGACGCACCGCCTGCCCCGGCGTGGCGGCCGGTCCCGTGTTTCTCCTGCGCGAGGACAAGGACCTCGACGCCTTTCCGGACGGCGGCGTGCTCGTTTTTCGCCACTCCTCCACCACGTTCTCGCGCGTCATGGCCCGCGCCGCGGCGATCGTCACCGATGTCGGCTCGCCCACCGGACACATGGCCATCCTCACGCGCGAATTCGGCGTGCCCACCCTCGTCGGCCTGGAAATGGCGACGTCGGCCCTGACGAACGGCGCGACAATCACCGTCGATGCCACCGAACGGCGGATTTACCCCGGACGCGTAGAGGCGCTGCTTGACGCCAAACCGGCGCGCCCCCCCCTGGCCGACTCGCCGGCCGTGCGCCGCCTGGAACGCTTGAAGCCGCTGGTGGCGCATCTGAGCCTCACGAATCCGGCGTCGAAGGAATTTCGCCCCGCCGCCTGCCAGTCGCTGCACGACGTCACCCGTTTCGTGCACGAGAAGCTTTATCAGGCGATGTTCCGCTTCGGCGACATGGCGCAGAGCGGCAGGCGCGAGTCGCCGCGCCTCGACGTGCGTCTGCCCCTGGAAATCCTCGTCTTCGACCTCGGCAACGGCCTCGCGCCGGAGGCGGCGCTGGCCCGGCGGGTCAAGGCGGAGCAGATCGCCTCCATTCCGCTTGTCGCCTTTCTGCAGGGCCTCGGCGATCCGCGCATCCGCTGGGACAAGCCCCGCCCCGTCTCGGCGCGCGGCTTTCTGTCGGTGATGGGGGCGAACCTCGCCGGTCCGCCGCCGGAAGCCCAGGGAATCGGCGCAGCCTCCTTCGTGGTCGTTTCCGACCGCTACATGAATTTCTCCACCAAGGCCGGCTACCACTTTTCGACGATCGACACCTACTGCGGCCGGATGGAAAGCAAGAACTACATTCACTTCCGGTTTTCGGGCGGCGGCGCCGCGCCGGAACGCCGCGACCGCCGGCTCGTCTTTCTCCAGCGCGTGCTGCAGGCGCTGGGATTCGGCGTGGAACTCAAAACGGACCTGCTGACGGCGCGCTTCGACAAGTACGATCAGGACACGATTCGGGAGCGGCTTCTGCGACTGGGCCGGCTGACGATGTGCGCGCGCCAGCTCGACATGCTGATGGACGACGACACGAGCCCCCATTTCTTCGCCGAAGCATTCCTGAAAGACGCCATGGACAAGTTCTGATCGGCTCCGCCCTTGCCGGCCGTTTCAACTTGCATTTCCGCTTGCCTAGCCGGGCCTTTGTCCCTAACATGAGGCGGCTCGCCTGTCGTTTCCAACGGTCTGGAGGTCGCTGATGAGACATCTGCTTTTGGCGGCGCTCGTCGCGTGCGGCGTCGCGTTCGCCGTTGCGCCGGCTTCAGCCGCGCCCGGCCGCGTCCTCGCCCCGGAATGGCAATCGCCCCCCGACCCGCATTTCGCGGACCGTCTCCGCGAGGCGCGGGACGTCTACCTGCAGGCCGAGGTTCGCCCGGCGCTGGCGAAGCAGCGGCTCATGGAGCGCCTGGGCCGCCTGGGCGGACGGGCCTCCGGCGACGCTTATGAGATTTCCCGCGTCACGGGCGTTTTCTCTCTCGATCCCGGGACGCAGACGCTCCAGGCGGAGGTGGAGATCGCCTTCACCGTTTCCGAGGAGATGCCGCAGGAAAGCTTCTGGATCGATCCCTTCGAGACGATCGAGACGGCGCTGGACGGCGAACCGATCGCTTACGCGCCGGAGTGGTATTACGGCCAGCATCTGGCGACGATCGCCTTCGACCCGACGCTGGAGGCCGGCTCCACGCACACCTTGCGGTTCATCTACTCGGGCGCCGTGGACTGCGAGGGCTCGATCATCTACGACATCCCCGCCTGCCTGTTCGACGCCGAGGCCACGGTGTTCATCTCCAACATGTGGCTGCCGATGGGCGCGACGATCTACTCCGACACCTACTTCCCGACGGATTTCACGATCACTTTCCCCGAGGGCCAGGTGGCGGCGGCCTCCGGCGTGCTGACGGAAGAGACGGAAAATCCCGATGCGGGCACGGTCACCCGCCGCTACATCCTGGACCAGCCGCACGAGGGCGGCACGATCGTCGCCGACACGTACGCCACTTACACGGCCGCAAGCCAGAACGGCGTCGAGATCGGCATTCGCCTCACCGGCTTCGCCGACGTCGGCGATCAGTGGGCGGACTATTACGCGCGCATCCTCGACGATTACGCCATCGATTACGCGCCTTATCCCTCGCCGATATTCAACGCCAGCGAAGTGCCCGATTCCATCGGCGCGGGCCTGGGCTACTATGCCGGCGTGCTGATTCCGCGCGGTTCATTCCAATACGGATTGGAGTCGGACGGCCATTACAACTCCATCCATGCGCACGAGGCGGCTCACAACTGGTTCCCGGGCCTTGTTCCCGTATCGGACACCTATGCCCCTTGGCTTTCCGAGGGATTCGCCGAGTATTCGGCGGTGCAGCATGGACTGCTTTATTTTCCCACGTACACGGCCGCCTATATGCGCGTATACTCGCAAATTCTGACGATGACGGCGCGCCTCGACGATACTTACGACCGCGCCCTCTCCGGCGACATGCACATCTACGACGACGAGTGGGCCTATACCCTGGTCACTTACAACAAAGGCGCGCTGGCGCTTTTGCAGCTCCACAACCTCTACACCGAGGACGCGTTCAGGTACGCCATGATCGAATACGTGGCCGACAACTATTACGAGGACGTCAACACCCGCACGCTTGAACATTCCCTGGCGGCCTCGCTGAACGTCCTGCGCGAAGACATGACGATCGAGGATTACTTCGACGAATGGGTTTACGGCCGGGGCTACCCGGAATACACCGTCGAGGTGAAGAAGGAATGGGACGAGGACCTTTGGAAAACGACCGTCGTCGTGACGCAGACGGGCGAAAAGGTCTTCTCCATCCCGCAGGAAGTGGCGCTCTATACCGCCGACGAGGCGACGACGCCGACCCAGACGATCTCCGGCGCGGACGACCAGACGCTGGTTTTCGAAACCGTCGCCGAACCCGGGCGGGTGGTCTTCGATCCGAGCTGGAAAACGATGAAGATCGTCCGTCCGGCTCTGGAAGGAGACGCCAACACCTCCGGCGAGGTGGACGGCGTCGATCTTCTCCTTTACGCCTACAGCGCGGGCGCCAGCGTCTTCAATTGGAACATGGCCTACTCGACGGCCGTGGACTTCAACCTCGACGGCGAGATCAACGACGACGATCTCGACGTCATCACCGCCCACTTCGGCGAAGCGCAGGAATAGGAGGCGGCCATGCGGACGACCTGGACGGCTTTGTGGACGCTGATTGTCGCGGCGTTGCTCTTCGTTTTCGCCGGCGGCTGCGCCGGCGGTTCGGACATCGGACTTACGCCCGGCGCGCTCGACGGCGACGCCGATACGGATGAGGGCGACGCCGAGGGCGAGACGGCCGACGGCGACGCAGTTGACGGCGAAGAGGCGGAGGGCGACGGAGCGGAGGATGAATCATCGGACGACGAAACGACCGACGGCGACGCCGCGGACGGCGACGCGACGGACGGCGATGCGACAGACGGCGATGCGACGGACGGCGACAGCGACGGCGAGGATAGCGACCCCGAGCCGGAGCCCGACATCGAGATTCCCGCCGACTGGGTTTTCGTTCCCGACCAGGCCGCGCCGGCGGAAGGGCAAATCGTCCTCGCCAACCCGGTGATCGAGGAGGATTATCTGATCCTTCAGGTGCGGCTCAACGGCTTTACGCCGCTGGCCGGATCGGCCTTCCGGCTGCGCTACAACCCGGCGACGCTGTCCTTGGCCGCCGTGGAGCGGGGCGACGCGCTGAGCCCCGCCGCGCTGTTGCGCGCGGCCCAGGCGAAGCCGGGCGAGGCGTGGGTGGGCATCGGCAACCCGCAGGCGGCGACCGTGACGATAACCGAACCGAAGATCCTCTGTCAGGTTTCGTTCAAGGTCATCGGGCTGACGCCGACGCGCCTCGATTTCGACCTGAACCCCTGGCATTCGTTCGCCGCCGACGAGAGGCTGCGCGCGCTGCCGGCGACGTTTTTCGGCGGCTCCTTCGGCCCCGCGGTCGAGGGGCGCTGACATGCCCCGCGCGGCGCGCGGCGCGCTGGCCCCGGCGCTGCTGGCGCTGATCGCGCTGATCTTCGCCGGTTGTCCGGAATCCGAAGAAAAAACGGAGAAACCTTCCGCGCCCGCGCCTGCCCCCGCCGCCGACGATGGGCTGACGACGTTCCGCGGCAAGCCGGCCAAGGTGGAGGTCGAGGTGAAGATGGTCGCCGACGGCGACGAGTCCTCGCCGCTGGCGATCCGCTCGATTACGCCGGTCCGCGAAAAAGCGGAAGGGGTCCGGCTGGATTATCCGCCCGACGCCATTCCTTACCAGTTTCTGCACGACACGGAACGCGCCGAGGTTTTCCGTTTCCCGGAATACAAGGAGCCCACGCGACTGACCAGCCACGGCTACGCCGTGATGGACAAAGAAACGCGCGAGACGCTGCTCATCGATCCCGGCATGGGCTCGGTGCGCATGGTTCGTTTCTGGGCGGAACAGAAAAAGGCGCAGATCTCGACGATCGCCGTCACGCACGGCCACATCGACCACACCGGCGGCGCGGCGTTGCTTCTGGAATCCTTTCCCAAGGCGCGCTTCATGGCCTCGAAGGAAGATGCGGCCTGGATGAACGAACCCGACCGGCTCAATTTCCCTTCCCATATGGGGACATGGCCGCCCAAGCCGGCGCGCGAACTCGCCGGCGGCGATACGATCCCGATCGGCGGCCTGCTCATCGACGCGATCGCCATGCCGGGGCACACCGTCGGCGGGTTGTGCTTCTCGCTCGCCGAGGAGAAGCTGCTCTTCTGCGGCGACGCCCTGTTTCGCGGTTCGATCGGCCGCACCGACCTGCCGCACGCGACGACGATGCTTGAGGAAATCGCCAATCTGAAACAACGGCTCGCCGCTCTGCCCGACGATACGGTCGTCCACCCGGGCCACGGCGCATCGACGACGCTGGGCGCCGAGAGGCGCGGGAATCCGTATCTCATCGGGGGTGCGGAAGGCGGCGGCAAGCCCGGGACCGGCGAAATCAAACCATAAACAGCGGCGCGGCTCCCGCCTAAAGCTCCTCCTTTCGCTTTCTTGCTCCTCCCCTCCGCCTTTGTTACAACGTTCATTAGGAGGCGAACATGCGCAAGCTGGTTTTGGCGGCGACGTTGATCGTGGGGACAGCCGCGGCGTTTTTCGGTTGCGAAGACCGCAAAGCGCCGTCCGAAACCGCTGTCGCCTGTCAGGAGGGACAGGCCCGTTGCGATAGCGAGACGCAGTTGTTCGTCTGCAAAAGCGGCGCCTGGACGCAAGCCGCGCAATGCCCCGCCCCGCAGCGTTGCGACGTCGAATCCCGCGCCTGCGCCGACTATCCGCCCCATCCCTGGAATCCCGAACCGGTCGAGTCCCTGGAGACGATCTGGTCGGAGGCCGAAGCCAGGCTCGCCCCGCCCGCCGATTGGCCGGCTTGCCTGATTCTGCGCCGGCTGCTGCGCGAACAGGACCAAGGCGAGATCGGCGGGCCTGCCGCAAAAGAGCTTGTCCCGCGCGAGGCGCGCCTGGCGCTTAGCGAGCCGGAACGGCTTGGGCTGGCGCGCTGCGTGTTCGCGACGTTGATGGAACAGACGGCCGCGATCGGCCGGACGCCCCCGACGTCGGAGCGGTTCGCCAACTGGGAAGCGGCGGACGTCGTCGTCCGCGAGGCCGGCGCGCGGCTTTCGCTGCGCGCTCGCTACCAAAGCCCGGAGATGGGCGAGCGAGGCGTGGAGAAACGGCCGCTGGCGACGGTGGACGTCGAGGTCCGCGCCTCGGGAGGGGCCGGCCCCGCGACAGGCAACCAGTTGCGTCAGGTCGATGCGCCCGACCTGGATCTGCAGGTCTTCTTCGGCTACGAGGGGGTGAACCCCGAGCAGGAAACGCAACTGCGTCTGGCCTTCGTCGCTCTGGTCGATCGCCTCGGCCGGGCGATGGGGGCTTTCTACCGCGCCGCCAAGTACACCGACGCCTGGACGCTTTGCGCCAGCGAAGGCGCAGGCGAACTGATGGCCAAGGCGTTCCCCGGCCCTGCCGAGCAAACCGAATTGTGGCGCTGCGACGCCGGCTGCCGCGGCGCGCTTCTGGAGAATGCCTCCGTTTTCGCGAGTCTGGCGCGCCAGCCCGAGCCCGTGCCGGGGCGGACGCCGAGTCCGCCGTCCGAGATCGCCCGCCGCGCGCCGGCGATTCTGCCGGGGCTTGTCTGCCTGGCGACGGCCGAGCAGCTGGTCGCCGCCGGCCGGATGAACGCCGCCCTCGCGCCGGGACGGGTGCTGGGCCAGAACCGTCTGCTGGCGCTCTGGCGCGCCTCGATGTCGCCCGATCAGTACGTGCGGACCTTGTTGTTTCTCATGGAGCGTTCGCCGGAGGCTTTTCCGCCCTACCTTGCCGGGTTGGCGCAGGCCGACGGTCCGGCTTTGCGCGCCGCGATGCAGGCGCGCGCCGCGCGGGGCGTGGACCGGACCTTCATCGCCGCCGCGCCTTACTGGGCGGCGCGCGATCGGCTCGCCGCCGTCCCCGCTCTGATCGAAATTTACGGCAGAATGAAATCCCGCCCCGATTGGCAGCGGGAGCTGCTGCTCGCCATCGGCCAGCTTCCGCAGCCGACGAGCGTGCCCTTTCTGCTCAAGGAAATCGCCCGGCCCGACGCGCCCGTGGCCGTGTTGCGCGCCTTGCTGGTCAATCCGCAAACGGCGCAGGAAGCCCTGAAAGCCGCTCTTGCCGCTCTGCCCCGCTATGCGCCGGCGATGGCGTCGGCCGTGCTGGACGAGATCGACAAACGCCTTTCGGGCCCGAAAGACGCCTGGCCCGCCGATTTGGGGAAAGCCTTGAGCGAATTGCAGCAAACGACGCGGGACGTGGAAATTCTCGGACGCGCCGCGACGTTGACCAGACGGCTTGCGGACCCCGCCTACCGGCCGCCGGAGCGGCCGGCGCAAGTCGATCTATTCGCCACCAGCGAGGAAAACGCCGTTCGGCTGGAAAGAGCCCTGACGAGCCTGGACGGACTCCCCGACGAGATCGTTCTGGATTTGTTCGTTTACAGGCGCATCGCGCCCGAGTTCGCCCACCCGCGGCTGAGAACGTTGCTTGTCGCCCTGGCGAAAGAGCGCCCCATCGTGAAAGAGGTCGCCCGGCGGGTCGCCCGTTGCGCCGACACGCCCGATGCGGCGCAATTGGCCAAGGACGTGCTGGCGGAATTGGCGAAAACCGCGTCGAAACGTCGCTAATTACCTGTACATGCAATCAATTCGGTGAAACAGGCGTTCCCTTCGCGTTTCTGGTTTTAACTGGGGAACGTCTGACATCAGCCTTGCTGGTGTGACAACACCGCTTGACAAACACGCATTCCGGTGGCGAGTCCGAATCTATCGCTGTTTTTTACAAAACCAAATTGTTTCAGCATGTTAGCTAGTATTATACGCTGTCTGAAAAATTGGCACGAGTTCTGCTCTACTTCCAGGCCGTCTTGGGAAGGTTGGCAATGCGACTTGACAAATCGATGTTTTGGTTTGAAGCAAGACGTTATCGGTAGAGGAGAAAGGGGTACGCGATGAAAAAGCTGTTTGGAGTGGTGCTGGCGATGTGGGCGGCGCTGATCTTCATGGGCTGTCTGGAGACGACGCTGACCAACGATCGACCCGAGGACGGCGACACGCCGGACGATCCGGCGATCGGCGACGTGAACAACTCCGGCTGCAAAGCCGACGACCCGGCGCCGATGGCCAGGGGAACGAACGCCGACGGTTCGATGCCCGATTTCAATCCGATCGAGGCGGTTGTGCACGGCGATTCCGTGACGATCGTCCATCACGACGCCGTTTACCAATGCGGCGCCGAGATCCAGTTCGCCCTGCGGGTGGACGGAACCGACCTGACCCTCACCGAGAACGACGTTTCCACGGAAGTCACCCGTTGCGTGTGCCCGATCGATCTTTCGGTCGAACTGCTCAACCTCAAGCCGGGCCTCGTTTACCACGTCGAAGTGTGGAACGAATTCCACACCGAACTGTTCGGCGCGGTGGACGTGTCGCTCGACGACTGCGACAACCAGTGCCGCACGGCCGACGACTGCTGGGCGATGGACCTGCCCGTTCCGCAGTGCGTCGGCGACTGGGCCTGCGTGGAGGGCTTCTGCGAATGGCGCTGCGGCGGCGAGGAAGGCTGCTGGAGCGACTCGGACTGCCCGCGCGGCTTCCATTGCGAATTCTACTACCCGATGCCGGCCGATCCCACCGAACCGCCTCAAGAGAGCGAGGTCCGACCGGACGGGACGGTTGACGGCGGCGCAGGCGATACCCCGGATGGCTCGGGCGGCGCGACCCCTTCGGACCCCGGCATGCCGGAGATGATGTGCGCCAGCGACTACGAGTGCCCGGCGGGGATGTGGTGCGAACTGCAGACCAACTGCTGGCCGCCCAGCGACGACTGCGGCGCCTACGGCATCTGCCGCGGCGAACAGCCCTGGGAGCAGCCCGGCATGTGCGTCCCGGATTACCCGATCGACCGTTGCGCCGAAGTCGGCGGCTTCTGCAATCCGCTGGCCCCCGACGGCGCGCTCTGCCCCGAGGGCTTCGAGCCGGCCGTGGAGGCCTTCTGGCAGGAGCCGCTCTGCGGTCTGGGCGGCGTCTGCTGCGTGCCCGCCCCGATCCAGTGCGAGACGGACGAGGATTGCATGGTCTACGCCGACCCGGCGACCGGCGCGGACGCCAACGGCGACGGCCAGACTGACGACGCCTACTGGGGCCGGATGGCTTGCATCGACGGCGCCTGCCAGTGGGTGGACGACTGCAACTACTACACCTGCGCCAGCGACGCCGACTGCGGCTACGGCTCGATCTGCGTGTACTACGAGGAATGCCAGGAAAACGGCCAGTGCTGCGGCGGCTCCTACTGCGAATGGACCGAGCCGCCTTGCTACAGCGACATGGACTGCCCGTCGGGCATGGTCTGCGTCAATGGGTTCTGCACCGGAGATTGCGCCTGCGATACCTACTACGAGCCGGTTTGCGGCGCGGACGGCCAGACCTACAGCAACGAATGCTTCGCCAAGTGCTCCGGCGTAGACATCCTCTACTGGGGCGAGTGCGAGAACATCTGCCCCGACTCCCCGGTTCCCTACTGCGCCCCCGGTTACGAACTGGTGGTTCGTTACGACGAGCGCGGCTGCGCCTGGTACGACTGCGTGCCAAGCGGCGAGCGCTGCTACTCCAGCGACGAATGCCCGGCCGGCTACTACTGCACGGTGGACGACGGCGAGTGCCTGCCCCCGTGGGAATGCGACGACCCCAACGGCGACTGCGGCGACATGCCGGCGGTGTGCACGGGCGTCTGCCAGCCGCTCGACAGCTGCGTCTGCCCCGAATACTACCATCCGGTCTGCGGCTCGGACGGCCAGACCTACGACAACGAATGCTTCGCCGAATGCGCCGGCGTGCGGATCGTCCATGACGGTTTCTGCGAAGGCGTCCCCTGCGCCGCCGACTCGGACTGCGCCCCCGGCGAGGCGTGCATGGACGGCGTGTGCTTGGCGCTGCCCTGCGACTACATGGACGCGGACGGCCGCTGCTTCTGCGGCGGCTTCGCCGGCTTCGTCTGCCCGGCCGGCCAGGAATGTTTCTACGATGACCCGAACTGCGACCCCGCCGCCGGCGGCGCGGATTGCCTGGGCCACTGCGAGCCGGCCACCTGCGCCTGCGACGACGTCTGGGCCCCGGTTTGCGGCGCGGACGGCCAAACCTACGGAAACGACTGCGAAGCCCGCTGCGCGGGAGTGGGCGTCGTCCATGAAGGCCCCTGCGGGGAAATCGAGCCCCAGTGCGGCGCCGACTCCGACTGCCCGGCGGGCTTCTTCTGCAACACCTGCCCGCCCGATCCGACCTGTCCGATCTGCGCCGTCTGCGGCCCGGCGATCTGCGAACCGGTCGGCGAGTCCTGCTCGGACTTCGGCGGAATCTGCGCAGGCATCAACTCCGGCGTGGCCTGCCCGCCGGGATTCGCGGCGATCGAAGCCGACGTCCCGTTGTGCGCTCCCGGCGCCATGTGCTGCGCGCCGGTGGACGCCGGCGGCAAGTAAGCCTGAGTTTCCGGAATTTACGGAAAGCCCCGCCCGCAAGGCGGGGCTTTTTTTCGGGCTTATGATGCGAGTCATGGAGCGGAAAGCGGCGCTCGACGATACTGGGCGCGTGGGAGCCCGACGGGGGCTTTCCACGAGCACCTAACTCCCCTGCGCCCCGCCTCGGCGGGGCGCACCCCTTTTATGCTCGTCCGTTTATCTAGCGCCCCGCATCCCTGACCATGACGAAGGAACCCCAGTCCTGGCCGTCGTCGAGCGCGACGTAAAGGCTGCCGTCCGCGCCGATGGATCGCGGGTAAACGTAGTCCTCCGCGACGTAAAATTTCCATTTGAGCCTGCCGTCGGGATTGATCGCGAACAGCGCGCCGCGCGAATCGCCGACATAGACGACGTCATTAACGTCCACGAGCGGCGGATAGAGGGTGAGGCCCGGCACCTCGGCGCACCACTTTCGCCCACCGTCCGGTTTGAAGGCGCACAGCCAACGGGCGGGAGGGTCTTCAACCCAGTCCCATTCGTCGAAAAAGCTGCTAATTTTCGCGACGTAGATTGTGCCTCGGCGACCGACGGACATGGACGTTGGGGAGCCTCTCTCCCAGTCCCCGCTGGCGATCTCCGTTTTCCATTTCAAGCGGCCGTCGGGAAAGAGAGCGGTCAGGAAGTCGTGTGCGTCCTCTCGCGTTTCGTCGGAGAGTTCGTCGGCTTCATTCCATGAATACTCCTGGTCGCCATCTTCCCCCAATGCAGCGCCCTGGAGGTCATCGGGGAGAATTGAGGGTTCGTACTCGAAAAAGTACAGCGTGCCGTCCGCTCCCACGACCGGCTGAACGATGCCGCCTGTCAGATCAACTTCCCACTCCTTTTCACCGGCGGAGTTGAAAGCCAGCAGCAGGGATTTGGGGCCGTAGGCAAAAATGTAATCCTCTGTGTCCCTCGTGAGCGCCAAATAGACCGAACCGTCCAGCCCCATCGCCAAATCGCCGGCTCCGAAATCCCAGCCGGGAAATCTCTGCTGCCAGAGGATAGCGCCGTCCGTCCCGATCTTCATCAAGAGGATGCCCAGCCCCCATTCCTTCGCATCGTAGCCGGCCAGATAGAGCGAGCCGTCCGGATCGACGAGGATGGTGCTGGCGAGCCGGCTGAAATGCGACGAGTCGAGTATGGTTCTGGACGTGGTTCCGTTGTAGGCCATGATCTTCGTGGAGACGGGCCCCCCTTCGTCGTGGGTGGACCCGTAGTAGAGTTTTCCGTCCCGGTGCAGCACGTAGTGATAGGGATTGCCCGCGTCGCTGCTCCATCCCCGGTTGGCCGAGCCGTTGAGCGTCCAGTGGTAGCCTCCCGGTTCCTTGGCGATCAGGTAGAACGAGCCGTTGCGATGGATGAGCGGATCGATGCCATAGGCGGACCCGCTTTCGGTCCACCACTCGTCCCCCGGATATCGCCACCAGACCTCCGGATCCACAGGGCCGGCGTAAGGGCTGCGGTTGATGCGCGTCTGGCAGAAGCCGTTGGTCGGCCAAGGGGACCAGCGGGCGAGGCCGGACATGTCGCCGCAGCCTTCCACTTTGGGGAACGGTTCGCAGCGGTTCACCACGCAGGCTTCGCCGTCCGCGCATTCGTCGCAGTAGCTCATGCAGCCGTCGAAGCGGCAGGACCCGTCTTCGCACTCGCCGCATCGATCCCACGGATTGACGTCATCGCAGCCGCAAATCCCGGCGGCGAGAAAAGCGAGCACGAGCGGAAACAAAACTTGCCCGGCGGCGTTTTGGACTGTACGCGGCGCACCTTCCGGAGGTTCGATCGTCATGGTCACAAATTCCTTCGATTGTTTTTTGTCGTTTGATAAACGGCGAGCCTGATGCTTATTTTAACATACCAACCGGCGGGACGATGGATTTTCGTTCCGTACAATCTGAAAATTTTGTTGAATCTTTTCGTCCTTACGCTTCTTGCATTCACGTCGGCGTTGACGTCACGCTCCTACAAGGGTAGGCTCCGGCCATGCGCTATCTTCCTGCACTTTTCCTGCGCCGATTTGCGGTAGGGGTGATCCTGCTGGCTGCGCCGCTTCTACTTGGGCAGGCTGCTCCACCTGCGCCGGCCGTTCCGGCCGTTCCAGCGAAGACGCCGCCCGTCTGCGCCGGCGAGCCGCTTGTCGATGCGGCGACGCTTATTCCCGACGCCGTCGTCGAAATGAAATATGCCACGGCGGACAACATGTTCAAACGGCCGATGTATGCCGAGGCGACCTGCTGGCTGCGGAAGTCCGTCGCCGAGCGGCTGGCGCGCGCGGCGGCGATCCTGCGCGAGCAGGGCTATCGGCTCGTGCTCTGGGACTGTTACCGCCCGCCGGCCGTGCAGCGCGAAATGTTCCGGCTCCACCCGGCGCCGGGCGAGGTGGCGCATCCCAAGGTCGGCTCGAACCACAGCCGCGGCTCGGCCGTGGACGTATCGCTCGCCGACCGCGAGGGGAAGCCGCTCGCGATGCCGACGGGTTTCGACGCTTTCGTTCCCGCCGCCTGGCGCGAGGCGGCCGACCTGCCGCCCGAGGCGAAGGCCAACCGCGAGCGGCTCAAGGCGGCGATGCGGCAGGCCGGCTTCAGCGGCATCCGCCGTGAGTGGTGGCACTACAACGCCAAGGGGGCGGAGAAATGGGGCCTGTGCGGGCAATAATCGCCTTCCGGCGGGCGGGCCGAGAGATGGTTTTCAATAGAAAATGCGCGAAAAAAACAGCTAAATAGGCGACGTCTTCCGGTCTATGCCGTTTTATCTTTTTCCTCTCTTTTTTGCTTGAAATGACCCAAACGAGGCGCTAAAGTGAAGGTGGAGGTGCCATGCTGCTCCACGTCGATCGCGACAGCGCCATCCCCCTTCATCTGCAAGTGCGCCGCTCCATCCGCGATCTGATCCTCCGAGGCGAACTCAATCCCGGCCAGTCATTGCCTTCCCTGCGCGAGCTCGCCGCCGCCGCCGGCGTCAACAAGCTCACGATGCTCAAAGCCGTCGATGGCTTGAAGCGCGCCGGCTGGCTGGACACGGTGCGCGGCAAGGGGATTTTCGTTTCCGAGCATCTGCCGCCCGACGACGCCCGCTTCGATCTCGACCCCGCCGGCGACAACCATTTTTTCGAGGGCGCGCCCATCGGCCCCGCTCCGGAGGAGCTGGCCGACGGCATCCAGGAGACGGTGGACAGCGCCCGTTCGCCCGACGTCGTTTCCTTCGGCGCGATTTTCCCGCCCAGCGACATCGTCCCGGCGGGCTGGGTGCGCATGCGGCAGACGGCGATTCTGAAGGAAATGGGTCCGGCGGCGCTCGGCTATGCGAGCACCACCGGCGTCGAGCGTTTCACCGCCGCCGTGCGCGACTGGCTCGCCGCGCGCGGCCTGACGCTCGCCCCCGACGACGAGATTCTCGTCACCGGCGGCGCGCAGCAGGCGATCATGCTGGCCCTGCAGGTGCTGCTGCGGCCGGGCGAGCAGATCCTCATCGAAAGCCCCGGCTATCTCGGCGTGATCTCCGCCTGCCGCCTGCTCGGCATCGGCATGGAGCCGGTGTCGGTGGACAAGAGCGGGCTGGACGCCGATCAGCTGGAGACGCGCCTGAAACGCGGCGAGTTCCGCCTCCTGTTCTGCGTCCCCGATTTCCAGAACCCGACCGGCGTGACGATGACCGAAACGCGCCGCCGCCGCGTGCACGAACTCTGCCGTCGCTACGGCGTCTACATTCTGGAAGACGACCCCTCGGGGGACCTGCGCTTCACCGGCAAGGCCATCCCGCCGATCAAGGCGCTGCCCGACAGCGGCCATGTGCTCTACGCCGGCTCGTTCTCCAAGACCGTCGCTCCGGGGCTGCGCGTCGGCTATCTCGTCGCCCAGCGGGAGGTCATGGTCCGGCTGCGGCGCATGAAGGAGGCGAGCGACATCTGCTCGCCGGCGCTCTCGCAGCTTCTCTTGGCCGAGATGCTCGCCTCGGGGGCCTACGCGCGCCACCTGCGGCGGGCGCGGCGCGAATACCGCCGTCGCAAGGCCGCGATGCTCGCCGCCCTGGCGCGCTACCTGCCCGAGGGGTCGCGCGTCACCGACCCCAAGGGCGGCATGCACCTCTGGGCCGTGCTGCCCGAGCGCATCGACACGATGGCGCTTTTGAAACGCGCCCGCGAGGCGCAGATTCTGTTCACGCCCGGCGCGCTGTTCTTCGCCGACCGGCGCGGCAACAACTGCCTGCGCCTGAACTTCGCCGCCAACCCGCCCGACCGCATCGAGGACGGCATCGCCCGTTTGGGCGCTCTCATTCGACAGGCCGAAAGGAGGCACTGATGCAGATCACGATCCGTTCCGTTCCCGAAGCTCAGAAACGCAATCCGAAAGAGGTCCTGTCCAAGCCCCTGGGCTTCGGCCGCGTCTTCGCCGACCGCATGTTCCGCATGCGCTGGAACGAGAAGAAAAGCTGGCACGACGCCGAGATCTGCGCCTACGAACCGCTGGTGCTCGACCCGGCGGCGCTGATTTTCCATTACGCCCAGGAAATTTTCGAGGGCCTCAAGGCCTACCGCCTGCCGGACGGCGGGGTCGGCCTGTTTCGGCCGAAGCTGAACGCCGAGCGGATGAACGCCTCGGCCCGCCGGCTGGTCATGCCCGAGATCCCCGTCGAGGCCCAGATGCAGGCGTTGACGATGCTGCTGCGCGAATTGAAGGACTGGGCGCCCTCGGCCGAGGGTTCGTCGCTCTACATCCGGCCGACGATGATCGGCGTCACGCCCGTTTTGGGAGTGCGGCCGGCTTCGGATTATCTCTATTACATCATCTGCTCGCCGGTTTCCGGCTACTTCGAGAAGGGTTTCGCGCCGGTGAAGGTGGCGACGAGCGAGGAATACGTCCGCGCCGCCGCCGGCGGCCTGGGCGCATCGAAGGCCGGCGCAAACTACGCCGCGAGCCTGTTGGCGGCGAAGGTGGCCAAGACGAAGGGTTACGATCAGGTGGTGTGGCTGGACGCCAAGGAACACCGCTTCATCGAGGAGATGGGCGGCATGAACATCTTCTTCGTCTACGGCAAGCAGCTTTTGACCAGCCCCTTGACCGGCTCGATTCTCCCCGGCATCACGCGCGACTCGATTCTGAAGCTCGCGCCGGAGATGGACCTGGAGGTGGAGGAGTGCCGGCTCTCGGTGGACAAGGTGACGCGCGACATCAACTCCGGCAAAATCACCGAAATCTTCGCCTGCGGCACGGCGGCGGTGGTCACGGCGGTGTCGATCTTCTCCCACAAGGGCACGGACTGCCAGGTGGGCAACGGCGAACCGGGGCCGGTCACGACGCGCCTTTACAACCAGCTCACCGGCATCCAGACCGGCAAGCTCGCCGACACGCATGGGTGGACGTTCAGGGTGCTGTAGGGTCGCAAATAGGATCTTTTTCAGGGACTAAGCAGGGGGCTCTCTTTAAGGGCAGTGGCTATTTTAGCGATCAAACCGACGAATTTGGCTATTTCAGCGCTTGTCAGAGACACTTTCCGTCCTACGACAGCTTCTCTATCATTTGTTTTAGTTAGGTATAGCGCATCGACAATTCCTGATTTGTGAGTGAACAGGTGCCTTTTTTCAAAGCATCGTTTAAAAAAGCTCCAATCCTCAGGGCCAAACATTTCTTGAATGGAGAAGCCTGCTGTTTCTTTTAAGAATTTCTCCGCATTTTCCGGGTTCTGAAATGATCTGAAGTCATTCACCAAAAGATCTCTGCTCTTTGCCTCTATTGTAATATCACGGCCAAACCCATCAAACGATGAGACAATGTCTGTTAAGCAACTACGCAGCCTTCGCTCATAAAGATCTCGATCGGCTTCTTTTTGAGATTCTGATCGGTCTAGCTCTTTGGTTACTATTTCGCAGTTTCGCAATAGTATACTGACCGAATTACGAGTGCCGCACCTCGGGCAATATGCATATACCCCATATACGGCATATTCAAAACCGCAATGTTCGCAAGAAACGGCAGTTTCCAGCTCTTTCTCTTCGTATCTCCGGACAGGAGGTAGGGGGGTACTTGTATGCCTAATATGTCCATATCCTGTTGATCGATTAAACTTATCAACTCTTTTCCCAAGGCGATTTCTTGCTTGATCTATCATTTGGCGCATTGCTTTAGATCTGGCGTAGTGAAGTTGATCCTCCGTTGTGTAGTTATCGGCAGGATCGTTGCTTCCGCAATAAGGACACTTCAGGTTTTGGGACTCTCGTAAAGAACCTGGGAGGGGTTTTGTCTTGAAGTAATTCTGACAGTTCTTGCAATTTCTTCCTATGTAGCCGCCTTCGTCGGGCGGGAGGGGAATCGCAATTTTTATGGTTCGGCCTGTCACGTTTTTTGTCTCAGATCGTCCCTTCGATAATCAGGATGCAGGCGGCGAGCCACAACAGGACGTTGATCAGCAGGGGCTTGTCGCTCAGGAAGGCATGGGTCGGGCTGCCGCCCTGTTCGCGCAGATGCACCAAGTATAGATACCGGAAGATTCCGTACAGCACGAAGGGGATGGTGTAAATCAACTTGCTGGTGCCGAAGTGCGCCACCGTTTCCGGCGAAATCGTGTAGAGCGCGTAGCTCATCACCGTCGCCGCCGAAACGACGGGCATCATCTGGTCGAGGAAATACGGCGTGTAGTGCTCCAGAACCCGCCGATGGCCGTCGGCGCTGTCGTTGAGCAGCACCAGTTCGTGCCGCCGCTTGGCGAAACCTAGGAAAAGCGCAAGCAATATCGTACACATCAGCAGCCAGGGGGTGGCCGGAACCTCGATGATCGCCGCGCCGGCCAGGACGCGCATCACAAAGCCGATGGCGATCACCATCACGTCGATGATGACGACGTGCTTCAAGTAGAAAGAATACGCGACGTTGAGCGCGAAGTAGCCCAGGGCGAGCACGCCGAAGAGCGTTCCGGAGGCGAAGCCAGCCGCCGCGCCGGCCCCGGCGAGCAGGAAAAACGCCGCCCAGGCCGTCTTGGCCGAGAGCGCTCCGGAAGCCAGCGGCCGTTTGGATTTCAGAGGATGGAGGCGGTCTTTTTCCCGATCGACGATGTCGTTGAGCAGGTAGACGGAGCCGGCCAGAAGGCAGAAGACGCCCACGCCGAGCGTGACCTTCAGCGTCTGATTCCACTCGAAAAAGTTCCGCGAAAACACCAATGGCGCATAGAGAATGAGATTTTTCACCCATTGCTTGGGGCGAAGCGAGACCACCAGGGACTTGAGCATGACGAGATTCGCCTTCTGTGCAGATTTGCTTAAACATTCCTAGCCATTGGCCGAATTAATTGCAAGGGAAAACGCCCCGCAGGGCCGGCGTTTGCCCTGGGCATCCTTAATTACGGCAGACGGCGTTGCGCCCGTTTTCGCTGGGAGGGAACGGGGCGCGATGCGTTCGAGCATTCAGCCGGGATGTGCGCCGCGCGGAGGAAGGCATGGCTCGGATCCTGATCGCCAGAGAATCGCCGCAGGAGAAACAGTTTTTCGCCGTCGCCCTGCGTCGCCTGGGCCACGAGGCGGTCTTCGCCGACGACGGGGAGGAGGCGGAGCAGCTGTTGTATGAATCGCGTCCGGACCTGGTGGTGGTCGATGCGGCGATGCCGGGGCAGGGGGGGTATCAGTTCTGCCGGACGGTCAAATCCTCCGCCGAATTCCATACCACGCCGATCATCCTGCTGGCCTCGCGGGCCCGCGAAAGCGATCGCTGGTGGGCGGTCCGCCAGGGCGCGGACGCCGTCGTCTCCGCGACCCGCAACGCTCAAACCGTCCTCGACGCCATTCTCCGCTTCGTTCGCGTCCACGACGCGGCCAGGACCCAGGCCGCGAAATAACGCCGGCCGTGGCGTCGCCGCCTCGGCGGGTGTATCATGACGTCGAGTTGAAACCCAGGCATGGAGGAGCGTTCGCGTGCCGGACCGCAAGCCCGACAGACGGGAAACGCCATACGCGCCGGAAGCCGCCGCGCCGGCGGCGCGCGCGGAACGCCTGCTCTTTATCGCCGCCGGCCGCCTGTGGGCCGTGGCCACGCGGCAGGTGGAACGGTCCTTCTACCTGGAGTCGCTCACGCCGGTCCCGCTCGCGCCCGCCTTGGCGGCGGGGCTCGCCAATCTGCGCGGGGAAGCCGTGCCGGTGATCGATCTGGCCGGCCTGACGGAAGGATCGCCGGCGGGCCGTTCGCCCATCGGCCGGCGCTGCCTTCTCGTCAATGCAGGGGGGAGCCTCCTGGCGCTTCTGACCGACGAAATCCTGCGCATCGTACCGACCGCTTCCGCAACGCGCCTCGAAGCCGAGTCGCCCATCGCCGGCTCGGCCTTCCTCCACGACGGCGAACGCATCGAGGAATTGGATGTCGAACGCCTTGCCCAGTCGATCCGCCAGGCCATCCGGCGCGCCGGCCAGCGCGCGGCCGCCGGCGTCAGATAGGGAGTAGCGCCGATGCCCTTACACCTGCCTTCCTCCTCCGGGTCGCCATCGACCATGGCGATGGGGCTCGTCAAACGCCTCGCCCTCCCCGTGCTCGTGCTGTTCGCCACGCTTTACATCGGCCTGGGGATCCTGGTTTTGCGGACCGAGACGGACCTCGCCGACATTCGCGCTCAAACGGCCGCCGCCGGCGCGGCCGCGCAGGCGTCGCTCGCCGAGATCGAGCGAACCGTCGAGGATTCCTCGCCCGACGCCGGATCGCAAACGGCGCTGCGCCGCATCGGCGCGTCCGTGGAGCGGCTTGCCGACGCGCTGACGGCCATCGACGGCAAGGCCGAGACGCTCCATGTTCTCTCCCTGGCCTTCCTGGTCCTGGGCGCGATCGTCGGCGCGGCGCTGTTCATGTTTTTTCGGCAGATCGCGCGGCGCTGGGTGGGCGATCCGCTGACGGAAATGCTGCAAACCGTCGAGGCGGTCCGGGGAGGCGAATCCGACCGCCGCATCGTCCTGGCGCGCCTGCCGCCGGAACTCAACGGGCTGGGCCAGGCCTTGAACGCCATGCTCGACGCGCTGGCCGAGTTCGCCGAGAGCGAGGAGAGCCAGAAGCGGCTGCAGGCGAACGTCATTCAGCTTCTGGAACTGGTCAGCCGGGCGGCGGAGGGCAATCTCGCCCAGCGCGGGCGCGTCACGGGCGACGCCCTGGGACCGGTCATCGACGCCGTCAATCTGATGCTCGACAGCATCGCGGCGCTCGTCGTCAAGGTGAAGGAATCGGGCCAGCTGGTGGCGCACGCGGCGGCGGCGATCCTCTCCGCCTCGCGCAAGATCGGCGACGACGCCAAGCGCCAGGCGCGCGAGATTCAACGCGCCGGCGCGCTGGCCCAGACGGCCCTTCGCCAGGTGCAGCGTGTTTCGCTCACGGCGGATGCGGCGGCCGACGAATCGCAGAAGGCGGCCGGGCACGCCGGACAGGGGCTCGCCAAACTGGGCGAGTCGGTCCAGAACATGCAGCGCATGCGCGCCAACGTCCAATCGACCTCGAAGACGATCAAGACCCTGGGCGACCGGGCTCTGGAAATCAACGCCATCGTCGAACTGATCAACGACATCTCGGCGCGCACCAACATCCTCTCGCTCAACGCCGCCATCGAAGCGTCGAAGGCCGGCGAGCAGGGCAAGGGCTTCGCCGTCGTCGCCGACGAGATCCGCAAGCTGGCCGAGCGCACGAGCGCCGCCACCAAGGAGATTTCCCGCTACATCGAAGACATCCAGATCGAGACGAACGACGCCGTGCTGGCCATGGAAGAAGTGACGCGCGAAGTCGAACTGGGCTGGACGCAGAGCGAGCAGACCGGCGCGCTGTTGCGCGACATCGAGGCGGCGGTCGGCCGCGCCGCCGCGAAGATCGTGGAAATCTCCGAAGCGGCCGGCAAGATGGCGTCCCAGATGGACCTCGTCGCCGAGGACGTGAAATCGATGGCTCAGGCGAACCACGAAACCGGCGAGAACATTCTGCGCACGACCGGCGAACTGCTCAAGCTGCGCGCGCCCCTGGGCGGCCTGAGCGCGGCGGTCCGCGCCTTCCGCCTGCCGCCGAGGCTGGAGCAGGATTTGCAGGACGACTGGTCGGCCTTTGTCGAAACGGCGTCGATCGCGGGAACCGGCGCGGCTTCCGCTGCGACGACGACGGCCGAAGCGGGAGAAAGCGGCGCGCCAGGCGACGACGGCGCGGCGGCGCGCTGACGCGAGGCGACGATGGACAGGTATCCGGTCGCTCCCACGCTGTTGCGCATCTTCGCGACGGAGTCGGCCGACTACCTCGCCGGCATCCGCCGCCTTCTCGCCGCCAACGCCGGGCGGACGCTGGGCGGCGATGCGGATTCGCTGCCGATCTACAACATGCTTTCCAATCTGAAAAGCGCGGCGGAAATGGTGGGCCTGCGCGAAGCGGCGGCGCTGGCCGCCGAACTGATCGCCGCCTACAATGCGCACCGCAAACAGCGGCGCGCCCTGGCCGAATTCGCCTCCGCCGCCGAAGCCCATCTGGCGCGATTGGAAGCGCTGGTGGCGCAGGCCGACCCCGAAGCCCGATCCGCCGGAGCGTCGGAGGCGGCGGTCGTCCCCGCCGTCGTGCTCAATCAGGACCTGAAAGCGTTGTTTCATGTCCGCGCCCGCGACGATCTCGCCGGGCTGCGCGCCGCCGTCGAGGAGTTGACGCGCCGTCACGCCGATTCGCTCGCCGCCGGCCGCGTGTTCGGATTTCTGGTCAACATCAAGACGGCGGCGGCGATGATCGACCACTATCGGCTCGTCACCGTGGTCGAGCGGGCGATGGCGGTTCTGGAGCGCGTCGAACAGGGGGGGCTTTCGTTCGACGGCGACGCCTCGCTTTTTTTCGAAATCGCCCTGGAGACGATGGCCGATCTCATCGAGCGCGCCGGCGAGGACGAAACGGCCGACGGCCAGCGGCTCGACGCTTTCCTGCGCGAAACGGACCCTCTGCTGCCCGCCGTTTTCTCCGCTTCGGCCGATGAAGACGAAGACGAGCCGCTTATGGAGGGGTTAACGGCGTCGTCCTTCCACGAGCAGCTTGCGGGCATCTTCCGCGGCGAGGGCGCGGAGCATTTGAACGAGCTGGCCCGGCTGATTCTGCGGGCGACCGATGCGCCCGCCGATCCGGAGGTGGTGGCGCGCCTGTTCCGCGTCGTCCATACGCTCAAAGGAGCGGCGGCCACGGCCGGCTTCTCGTCTCTCGCCGACGCCGCGCACGAACTGGAAAACCTGCTCGACCGGCTGCGCGCCTCCGGCCAGCGCATCGACGAAGCGGCGCTCGACCTGCTGGTCGAGGCGGAACGGAAATTCCGCCGGCTTCTGGATCTCGACGCCGAAAGCGACGAGGCGGCCCGAACCGCCGAGGCGCTCAAGACGCGGGTGCGCGCCGTGCTCGGCCCCTCGTCCGGCGACGCGGAAGGAGCCGCTCCGACGCGATCGGACGGGGAGGAGGCGCTTCCCGAACCGTCGCCGGTCGATCATTTCGTCCGCGTCCCCATCGCGCGGCTGGATCAGCTGATGAGCCTCGTGCGCGAACTGCACGTCCACCGCTCAAGGCTGGACGAGATCGCCGGAACGTTCTCCGGCGTCTCCAAAAAACTCAAGTGGGAGCGGCGAAATCTGCAAAAAAGCATCGGCGATTTCCAGCGCAAACATCAGTGGGAGCTTCCCAATTTTGGCCGGGCGAAGCTCGACGGCGCCGATTTTTCCGATCTGGAATTCGACCGTTACTCCGACCTCGCCGTGCTGTCGCGCAACCTGGAGGAGGTCGATTTCCGCATCGCCTCGCTGCTCGGGCGGCTGGAAGGGCTCATCGGGCGTTTCGTCGAGGACGGCCACGCCTTCGGCGCGCTGATCGCCTCGCTTCAGGACGAAATGGTCCAGGTGCGCATGGTCCCCCTGGAGGCGTTGTTTTTGCGCATCGACTATCAGACGCGCAGCCTCGCCCGCTCCCTGGGGAAGAAGGTGCAGGTGATCGTCCAGGGCGGGCAGACCGAACTGGACAAGCGGCTTGTCGATGCCTTGGGCGACGTCATGGTCCACCTCGTCCGCAACGCCCTGGACCACGGCGTCGAAGCGCCGGACGAGCGCCTGCGGCGCGGCAAGCCGCCGGCGGGAACGATCCGCCTGTCCGCCGCCCAGGAGGAGCGGAACGTCGTCATCGCCGTCCAGGACGACGGCGCGGGCATCGACCCCGACCGCCTCGTTCAGGCGGCCCTGCGCGCCGGCGTCCTTTCCGCCGAGGAAGCCGCGCAAAAATCCCGCGACGACGTCTTGAACCTGATTTTCCACCCTCGCGTCAGCACGCGCGACGAGGCCGGCCGGATCTCGGGCCGGGGCGTGGGCATGGACGCGGTGCGGCAGACGATTTCCGATCTCTACGGCTCGATCCACGTCGAATCCGAAAGCGGCGTCGGCACGCGGCTGGTCATCCGCCTGCCGCTCACCCTGGCCGTGCAGCCGATCCTCTCCGTTTCCGCCGAAACGCACGGCTTCAACGTCCCGATGGCCTACGTCGAAACGATCCTTGACGCGGTTTCGCCCCGCCAGGGCGCGGACGGTCGGCCTGCGTTGCGGCATGGGGAGGAGGAGATGCCGCTCGCCTGGCTGGCGGGGTTTCTGGAATTGGAGCACGACCGCGACCCCACGGGCCACCCCGTCGTCGTGTTGCAGGTCGGCGGCCGGCGTCTGGGTCTCGTCGTCGATGCCGTGACCGGCCGCGAAGAAGGCATTGTCCGGCCGCTGTCGCCGCTGTTCGAGGCCCTCAATCTCTTCCAGGGCTACACGCTCACCGCCCAAGGGGAAATCGTTCTCGTTCTCAATGTGCCGATATTGTTCGAAGTCGGCCAGCGGCGGCGGCAGGCGGAGGCCGCGCCGGGCGAAATCGCGGAGCGGATCAAAGTTTTGATCGCCGACGACAGCCTCTCCGTCCGCCAGACGATCAAGTTTCTGCTGGAGAAATACGGCATCAAGGCGAATACGGCCAAGGACGGCCTGATCGCCTGGCAGAAGTTGAACGGCATCCGCCCGCATCTGGCGATCATCGATCTGGAAATGCCCAATTTAAACGGCTACGAACTCATGGATCTTATCCGTCAACACCATGAATTTTCTCAGCTTCCAATTCTTGTGCTCACCTCCCGGGGCGGGGAAAAGCACCACCAGAAGGCTTTGGCCGCCGGCGCCGACGGTTTTCTTTCCAAACCGGTGCTGGAGCGCAAGCTGATCGCCGCCGTAAGAGACGCCCTCCCGCCCGCTTTAGCGGCTCTTCTCGACGCCTCCAACCCGATCCGACCATGAACAGGATTTATAAGTAATCCAAGCACTTGCCTTTACTCGGCGGGGTCGGACCACCCCTTGCAGCGATTTTCCGACCTGCCGGGGATTAATTTGACATGGAAGGAATTAATGGTACGTTATTGCCGTTCCTCCGGCGCTCAGAGGTTTTCCCGCGCGTCACCGCGTCCAATGAAGGAGTTTACACTCGACTCGCGCAAATTATTTCATGACTTTCAGGACGTTTGAAGGGTGGAAGGCTCGGGCCGACTCCGGCGTCGAGAAGGGAACGCGTCATCGATTTTCTTGGAACCAGGTAACCGGGGGACACATTTCCGGCCCGTCTCGCGCTCCGCGCATCGTTTGCTGAGGAAAGGGCAAGCGGATGGAAAAGCAGATCCACAACTACTTGAAGATCCTCGAAACCTCTCCCGACAACGTCCCGGCCTTCAAAGCCCTGGCCAAGATCTACCAAGACCACGAGCGATGGGGGGAATTGGCGAATCTGTATGTCGCGAAGGCACAGCGCACCTCCAACAAAGACCAGATCCCCGACCTGCTGTTTATGGCGGCCGAAATCTACGCCGAGCGGCTGGCCAAGTACGACCGCGTCGAAGATTGCTACATGATGATCCTCGAAACCGATCCGCTCAACGTCCGCGCCCTTGAAGCGTTGAAGAAGCGATATCGCGAAAGCCACCAGTGGGACCAACTTATCCATCTTCTGGAACGGGAAGCGGAGCATCGCCCCGAGGCGGGGCAGAAAGCCGATTGCTGCACCGAGATCGCCGCGCTCTGGTCGGGCGAGCTCAACAACGAAGAGAAACAGGTGGCTTATCTGATCAAGGCGCAGGAGGCCGCGCCCGATCATCTTCCTTCCCTGCGCCAGTTGAAAGCGTACTACCTCAAGACCTTCCAGGTGGACCGCGCCATCGCGCTGGTCGAACGCGAGGAAGCGCTGCTGACGAAAGACGCCGACAAGGCGGATTTGTATCTGGAAGTGGGCTTGCAGCTCGCCGAGGATCCCTTCGAGCGCGAGCGCGCCATCCACTATCTGGAACGGGCGTCGCAGTCCAACAAGAAGAAAAAAACGGCGAAAGACAAGATCAAGGAGCTGATCGAACTCGACCGCAACTGGGAGGCGCTCACCCGGAAATACCAGGAAGAGGCCATCCAGGTGTCGGACAAGCGCGACGCCTCGGCGATCTATCTCAAGATTGCGGGAATCCTTTTCCTCTACTCGCCGCAGAACCAGGAAACGATCCTCTCGACGATCGAGAAGAGCCTGATTCTCGATTCCTCGAACCGTCGCGCGCTGCTTTTGGGCGAGCGCTACCTGTCGGATCACGGCCTGTGGGAGAAGCTCGCCGAATTCTACCGCGACATCTACGAGCGGACGCGCGACGAGGCGCTGAAGGTCGAGGCGATGGGCAAGGCGGCCGTGCTGCTGCACGAGAAGCTCGGCCGCGCCGGGGACTCGCTGGCCTTGTCGCGCAAGGTCATCGAACTCAACCCCGACCACGTCGGCGCGTTCAACCGCGTCCGGGAGGACATGGAAGGGCGCGGCGCGTGGGACGAACTCGCCGCCCTGCTGAACGACCGCCTGCAGCGCTGCCACGAAGTGTCGGCGAAGATCGACACTTACGTCCAGCTGGCCCGCCTCGCCGTCGAGCGCGAGAACTCGCCGGAAAAGGCCATGCAGCACCTGGAGAAGGTGTTGGAGCTTGCGCCCGGCCACCTGGACGCGTCGCGCCGTCTGGTGGAGCTCTACGAGCAGGCCCGGCAGTGGGACAAGCTTCTGTCGGTCTATCCCGCCGTGCTCGCCGCCGCCGATCCGGCGGCGCGTCTCGCTCTCGAACGGCGGCTGGCCGATTTGCTGAAAAACCAGGTGGGCCGGCCGAAAGAGGCTTTCGCCCATTACGCCGCCGCCTTCGCCCTCGATCCGCAGGACGCCGAAATTTTCCGGCTTCTGGAAGAACTGGCGATCGAACTGGAATGCTGGGAAGACCTGGTCGGCCTCCTGAAGCGGATCGTGGACGCCAAGGACCGCCCCGCCAACTGGCGCGAACTGAAATTCAAGCTCGGTCAGATCTACGACAAGGAACTGTCGCAGTACGATCAGGCCGAAGTCTGCTATCGCGGCCTGCTCGACGAACAGGTCAACCTCGAAACGCTCGACGCCCTGGCCCGCCTGTACGCCAAGGACCTGCGCTGGGACAACCTCGTCGAGGTTCTGGCGCTCAAAGCGAAGACGACGCGCGATCCGGAAGAGCGGCGCGAGGTGCTGCTGGAGAGAGCCCGTATTTTCGAAACGGAAGTCGGCGACAAGCCGCGGGCGATCGAGGCGTTCAACGAAGTCCTCGCCGTCGCCCCCTCCGACCTCGACGCGCTGCGCAGCCTGGCCGAGCTTTTCGAGTCGGCCGGACAGTGGCGCGAACTGGTGGCCACGCTGGAGCGGGAACTCGACGTCATCACCTCGATTCCCGAGAAGATCAATCTCAACTTCAAGCGCGGCGCGATCTTCGGCGCGAAACTGAACGACAAGGAATCCGCCGCGCGCGCCTTCCTCGCCGTTCTGGAATTCGACAAGGGGCACCTGGCGGCGATCGGCAACTTGGAGGACTACCTCAACGAGGGCATCCTGCCCGACGAAATTTTCAAGGGCCTGGAGGATTACTACCGCCGCCTGGAGCGCTGGGAGAAACTGGCCCAGGGCTACGAGGCGCTGTTGAAGGTCGAAACCGACGAGGCGGCGAAGGGCGCGCTGTACCATAAGCAGGCGGAGGTGTTCCTCCTGCATCGCTCCCTGCCGGCGGAGGCCTTCGCCTACGCGGCGCGCGGCCTGCAGACGCCGTATCACAACGCCGAGTTTCTGAAGCTGTCCCTGGAAGCGGCGCGCAAGATCGGCAAGCAGGCCGAGCTTCTGTCGCTGCTGGACGACAAGGCGGCCAAGACGAAAAAGCCGCAGGAAAAGGCGCGGCTGGCGCTCTCCCTCGGCCGCCTCTACTGGGAAGGCATGCAGGATCTGGAGCAGGCCGAACGGCATTACGCCGCCGCCGCCGAGGCCGCGCCGGAGGCGGCCGAGGTTCTGGAGCAGACGGCGGCCTTCTTCCGCGGCACCGAAGCCTGGCAGAAGTTCGTCGTCTACGCCGACCGGCTCGCCGCCGCCGCCGAGCCGGAACGCGCCAAGGCCGTGCTTTTCGAAATGACGGAGGTCTTTTCCGGGAAGCTAGACCGAAACGACGAGGCCCGCTCGCGCCTGCGCACGATCCTCGCCGCCGACCCCGCCGACATGCAGGCCATCGACCGCCTGCTCGTTCTTTTGGAGGCCGACGGCGTCTGGGACGACGTGGCGCTGACGCTCGTCGATAAGCTCGACCGCACGGCGGACCCCGTCGAACGGACCGCGCTCAAGCTGCGGCTCGCCGGCGTTCTGGAAAAACACCTTGAAGACTACGAGGAAGCGGCCCGCCTTTACGGCGACATCCTCGCCGAGGACCCCCGCCACGCGGAGGCCTTCGCCCACATGGAGCGATTCCTCAACGACGGCCGCGCCGAGAAGCGCGCCGCGGACACCTTGCGGCCGATCTACGAAGACCGGCGCGAGTTCGACAAGCTGATCCAGGTGTTGACCGTTCAGCACCGTTTTGCGGAAGGCGACGCCGCCTATCAGCTCGCCGTGCGCATCGCCTCGCTCTACGAGGAGGAAATCGGCGACCGCGCCTCGACCCTGGAATGGTACGGCAAGGCTTTCCTCGCCGGTTCGGGCATCGGTCTTCTGAAAGAGTTGCAGCTCGCCGCCGCCGCGGCGCGCGACTACGCGCGTCTGGTGGGCTTCGGCGACGAGAAGCTCGGCCAGTCGCTGCCGACCGGCGAGCGCGTCGAACTGCTCTTCGCTCTCGCCGACGTGCAGCGCCATCAACTGGCCGACGCCGACGGCGCCCGCTCCCGCTGCCTCGCCGTGCTCGCCGCCCAGGCCGACAACGAAACGGCGATCGACACGCTGATCGAACTGGCGCGCGGCCGCGAGGACTATCCGGAACTGGCTCGTTTCCTGGAAGAGAAACTGCGCGTCGCCGGGGAGAAAAGCGCGCGCCGGCAGGCGGCGCTGGAGATCGCCGAGCTGCGTTTCCGCCGCCTGGGCCAGCCGGACGAAGCCGTCGCGCTGCTGCTGGAGCTGATGGAGGAACGGGAAAACGATCCGCAGGTGTTCGAGCAGCTGGAAACGATCTATCGCGAGACGGCGCGCTGGACCGAGCTTCACGAACTCCTCTTGCGCAAGCTGAAATACCTGCGCGAGGACGCCGAAATCCTGCCGGTGAAGATTCAGATCGGCGCGATCCTCGAACAGCGGATCGGCGATCTGGAAAAGGCGATGGAAGTCTACATGGAACTCATCGCCAACTACTGGTCCTACCCGGCGGTGGGCGAACTCGTCGATCGGCTGCTGATGCAGGAGACGACGCAGCTGGCCGTCGCCAACGAGATGGACCAGAAGTACATCAAGGTCCAGGACTGGCAGCGGCTCGTGCAGGTCTACGAGATCCAGATCCGCCACGCCAAGGCGCCGAACGAAAAGACCGCCCTGCTCATCAAGCTGTCGGCCGTCTACCAGGAGCGTCTGCAGGACCCGCAGAAGGCCTTCGACGGCTTCTCGCGGCTGTTCATCGAGGATCCGAAGAACCAGAGCGCGCTGGAAGAGCTGGAAAAGCTCGCCGGCGAACTGGGCGCCTGGCGCGAACTGGCCGAGGTCTACGAGAAGGCGGGCGAAGGCTCGCCGGAGGCGGAAGAGGCGATCGGCCTGTTCGTCAAGGCGGCGCGCCTTTACGAAGACATCCTCGCCTTCCAGGACGACGCGATCCGCGCCTTCCGCAAGGTGCTCGACCGCGACCGCAACAACATCACCGCCGTGCAGGCGCTGGAAGGCCTGTGCCGCAAGACCGAGCGCTGGGAGGACCTGCGCGACATCTACCTGCAGCGCATCGAACTCACCGACGACGGGTTGGAGAAGAAGGAACTCTTCACCAACATCTGCATTCTCTACGAGCACCAGCTTGAAGATCCGCTGGGCGCCGCCCCCTATTACGAGGCGATCCTCGAACTCACGCCCGACGATCTGGAGGTCATCGACAAACTGCTCGAACTGAACGCCCGGCTCGAACGCTGGGCCAACCTCGCCGAACTCTATTCGATGAAGCTCGCCCTCGTCGATTCCTTCATCGAAAAACACAACCTCATGCTGGAGAAGGCGGATCTGCACGAAACGCGGCTCGCCGATCCGGTCACGGCCAAGGATCTCTACAAAACGGTCCTCGACGCCGACCCGGGCAGCACCCATGCGCTGGCGAGACTGGAGCATTACGTCGAAGACGGGACGTTCCAGGCCGAGCTGGCCCGCTTCCTCGCGCCCTTCTACCGCGAGCGCGAAGACTGGCATCGTCTCATCGACATGGAGGAATACCAGTTCAACCACAGCGAGGTCGGCGACGAACGGCTGGAGCTTTTGATCGACGTCGCCGCCGTTTACGAAAACGCGCTGCGACAGCAGCCGCTGGCTTTCTCCGTGCACACGCGCGCCTTCCGCGAACGGCCGACGCACGCCTTCGTCCAGGCGGAACTGGAGCGGCTGGCCGGTCAGCTCGGCAAATTCGACGAGCTGGTGAAGCTGTACGAAGAACTGATCGAGCAGTTCGCCCCGGAACGCGACGCCGAAACGATGGTCGGCCTGCTCTTGAACCTCGCCAATCTCTACGAGACCTATCTGCAGCAGGTCGAGGAAGCCGCGAGCCGCTACCGGCGCGTGCTCCGCCTGCATCCCAACCATGCCGAGGCGCTCGGCCATCTGGAGCGCATCTACTCCCTGCAGAAAAAATGGCCGGAACTCATCGACGTCCTGAACCGCAAGCTCTCCATCACGGAGGATGTCGAGCGGCAGAAGGCGATCCTCTTCCAGGCCGCCAACATCTACGAGGACGAACTCGGCAAGAACACGGAAGCGATCGCCGTCTACCACCGCATGCTGGACATCGACGCGCGCGACTCGGACGTGCTGCGCGCCCTGGTGCGGCTGACGACCAACGAGCAGCAATGGGACGAGCTTGTGGCCGTGCGGCGGATGCAGCTGGACATCGCGGCCGACGACGACGAGCGCTGGTCGCTGCGTCATCAGATCGGCATGGTCCTGTGGCGCAAGCTGAATCGCACCGACGAGGCGATCGGCGTCTTCAAGGGCGTCCTTGACGAGAACCACGCTCATTCCCTCGCCCGCGAAGCGATGGAGGGGTTGCAGGCCGAGCCGGCCTCCGAACTCGCCGCCGCCCGCATCCTGGAGCCGCTCTACGCCGAGGAATCGCGCTGGGACGAACTCATCCACGCCCTGGACATCCAGGCCGCCCACGCCGAGGCCGGCGGGGAGCGCCGCGACCTCTGCCTGCGCATGGCCGAACTCGCGGAAGCGCGGCTGTCCGATTTCAAGCGCGCCTTCGGTTTCACCGTCCGCGCCTTCGCCGCCGACGCCTTCAATCCGGCGATCCGCAGCCAGCTGGAGCGTCTCGCGCCGGCGGCCGACGCCTGGGTCGATCTCGCCCTGGCCTACCGCCGCCGCGCCGAGGCCGTTACGGAAGCCCGCGAACAGGTGGACCTCTATCTCAACGCCGGCCGCGTGATCCTGCGCCAGATCGACGATCCGGAGGAAGCCGAGGCCGACTACCGCGCCGCCAGACAGCGCGACCCGCAGAACGCCGCCGCCCTCGACGCCCTGGAGGAAATCTTCGACCGCTCCGGCAAATGGACCGAACTCGTCGATGTTCTGTTCACCAAGGCGCAGTTGGCGTCGGAGGTCCCGGCGAAAGTGGCCCTCTATTCCCGCACGGCCGAAATCCGCGAACAGCGGATGGGCGACAAGCCGGGGGCCGTCGATTCGCACCTCAAGGCGCTCTCCGTGGATCACGTCCACGTTCCGTCGCTGGTGGAACTCGACCGTCTGTACGGCGAATTGGAGGACTGGCCGTCCTTGAAGAGCATCCTCACCCGCCGCGTCGCCCAGGCCGCGAACCTCGACGAGCGGCTGGAACTCAAATACCGCATGGGACAGGTCGTGGAGGAAAAACTCGCCGACCGCTCCGGCGCGGCGGCCGTCTACCGCGAAATTCTGGACGAGCACGACGAGCACCCCGACGCCATCCTGGCCCTGGAGCACATGGTCGTCGTGGACCGTCAGCTGCAGGCGACGGCGCTCGACATCCTCGCGCCGCTCTACGAACGCAAGCGCTGGTGGGATCAGCTCGGCGATCTCTACGAATCGCAGCTTTCCACGCTCGCGGACGCCGGCGAACGCATCGCCGTTCTGGCCAGGATCAAAGACATCTACGAGCAGCAGCTTTCCGATCTGCCGCGCGCCTTCCACGTCGCCTGCCGCCTTTTCCAGGAGGACTACCACAACCTCCCGGCGCGCCAGGAGATGGAACGGCTCGCCGTGGCCACCGGCGGTTTCGAGGGGCTGGTCCAGACCTACCTCTCGTTCTTCGATCAGATGAGCGATCCGGCCCTCAAGGTCGAGATCCAGATGAAAGTGGCGCGCGTCTACGAGGAGCAGCTGCAGAACGACGTGCAGGCGATCGCCCATTACGGCAAGGTGCTGGAACTGGAGCCGAAAAACTTCACGGCCATCCTCGCCCTGGACCGCCTCTACGAACGCATGGAGCGTTTCAGCGACCTGGTGGCCCTCATCCCGCGCGAATTCGAGATTTACGACGACCCGAAGGAGCTCGTCGAACTCCGGCTGCGCCTGGGCCGGCTGTGGGAGGAAAAACTCAGCGACCATCTCACCGCCATCGAGGTGTACCGCCAGGTGACCGACGAGCACCCCGACAACGCCGAGGCGCTCTCCGCCCTGGAACGGCTGTACGAGGCGGGAGGTTTCTGGGAGGAGTTGATCGAGGTCTACAAGGCCGAGGTGCGCATCGCGCGCGGCGATACGAAAAAGGCCCGCCTCTACACGAAAATGGCGCAGGTTCTCTACGACAAGCTCAGCCGCGCGAAAGAAGCCATCCCGCTCTGGAACCGCGTGCTGCAGTTCGACGAGCAGAACACCGCCGTGCTGGAGAAGCTCGAAGAACTCTACGAGGCGGAGGCGATGTGGGACGACCTCGTCAACCACCACAAGCGCCGCCTGCGCATCGCGCGCGGCCCCGAGGAGCGGGCGCTCATCACCCGCAAGATGGGCCGCCTCTACCTCGACCGTCTGCAGCAGGAGGACATGGCCACCCAGTTCTTCCTCAAGGTGCTGGAATACACGCCCGGCGACCTGGAGACGATCGACACCCTGGAGGCCATCTATCTCAAGAACCAGTCGTGGCGCGAACTGGCCGAACTGCTGAAACGCCTCATCCCGCAGGTGTCGGGCGCGGATCTGCGCTCCCTCTACCTGCGGCTGGCTTCGATTCTCGTCGAGCGGCTCGGCGACGCGAAGGAAGGCGAGCGGCTCGCCTCGCTGGCGCTGGCCATGGAGCCGACGCAGGCCGAACTCGCGCGGCTGGAACAGCTTTTCCGCGCCACGCAATCCTACGGCATCTACCTGGAGGTTCTGGAGCGCCAGAGCCAGATCGCCGAAGAGGAGCCGGCCAGGATCGCCCTCTTCTTCCGCATGGCCGACATCTGGCGCGAGAAGCTGGGCAAGGTCGATAAGGCGCGGCATTGCCTGGAACGGATCCTGGCGATCCGCGCCAACCACCTCCAGGCCGCCGAGGCGCTGGAGCCGATCTATCGCGACGCCGGCATGCATCGCGAACTGATCGCGATGCTCTCCATCCGCCTTTCCGAAGCGTCCGCCGCCGCCGAGCAGGCGGCCTTCAACCGCCAGATCGCGGCGATCCACGAGGAAAAACTCGGCGACGCCGCGGCCGCCCTCGATGCGCTGTTGCCCGTCTTCCGCTTCGATCCGTCCGACGAGGCGCTGCTCGCCCATCTGGAGGACCTCGCCGACCGCACCGGCCGCCACCTCGACGTGGTGCGCAGCGTCCGCGACGCCCTGCCGCAGGTGGACGACAACCCGAAGCTGAAGCGCGCCCTGCTGTTCAAAGTGGCGCAGCTTTACGAAGACAAGGCGCAGAACCGCGACCTGGCCGCCGAATACTTCAAGATGTTCCTCGAAGCCGGCGAGTACAACGAGCACGCCGCCGACTTCCTCATCGCCTACTACGAGGCGGTTCAGGAGTGGCGCGAACTGGTGGCCGTCTACCAGCTCAAGCTGCCCTACATGGCCCCGGAGGAAAAAGTCGTCGTCGGCTGCCGCGTCGCCTACATCTTCGACGCCCACATGGGCGAGACGGACCGGGCGGTCAAAACCTACCGCCAGGTGCTGAAGATGGACGACGCCAACATGGAGGCGATCCACGCCCTGATCGGCATCTTCCAACGCACCGGGCGTTTCGAGGAACTCGTCGATCAGCTGCGCCACGAACTGCACATCGTCAGCGATCCGGAACGGATCAGCGCCATCCGCCTGCGCATCGCCCAGACCTATCAGGACAAGATCGGCGACCTCTCCCAGGCGAAGACCTACTATCGCGCCATCATCGCCGACAACCCGAAGCACCACGAGGCGCTGGACGCCCTGGAGCGCATCTACGAGGCGGAGGAGAACTACGACGAACTCTTGGAAGTCCTCTCCCGCCGCGTCAACGTCGCCGACGAGGACGCGCAGAAAATCGCCCTCTACAACAAGATGGCCGACATCTGGGAGCGGAAATTCGACCAGCGCGACATGGCGATCAGCTACATGGAGAAAATCCTCGCCATCGATCCGTCGAACATTCCGGCGATCGTCAACCTGGAGCGCATCTACCGCACCGCCGCCGACTGGCCGCAGCTCGCCGCCACCTACCAGCGGCACATCGACCAGACGATCGATTCCGACGAGATCGTGCGGCTGTTCACGGAAATGGGCCGCATCTACGGCGAATACCTCTTCCAGCCGGTCAAGGCGATCGAATACTTCAACAAGGCGCTGAAGATCGACGAAAACAACATCGCCGTCATGCTCGCCCTCTCCGAACTCTACATCGCCAACGAGAAGTGGGGCGAGGCGATCAAGATCCTGCGCCAGATCGCCGACGCCAGCCAGGAGAAAGCCCAGCGCGTGGAAGCCCTGGCGCGGCTCGGCAACATCTACCTCGACCATCTCGGCGACGCCGAAAAGGCCAAGTCGGTGTTCGATCAGATGATCGGGATCGATCCGGCCTTCGTCCCCGCCCTGCGCGCGCTGCGGCGCTACTACGCGGTCGTGAAGCAGTGGAAGCAGTTCCTGAAAACGGTGGCGAAGGAGAAGAAGCACGTCGTCGAGCCCGACCAGAAGGCCGAACTGCTCTACGCCGAGGGCCGCTACTACCACGAGGAGGAGCACGACGCCGACCGCGCCCTGGGGCTCTACCGCGAGGCGCTGGGGCTCGTTGACAATTATCCGCCCGTCCTGAAGATCCTGGGCGAGATGTACTTCGAAAAACAGGCCTGGGACGAGGCGCGGCCGGTTCTGGAACGGCTGCTGCAAAGCGTCGCCCAGCTCGACGAAGCGACCCAGGCCTCCGTCCACTACCGCCTGGCGTTCATCGCCGAGCGGGAGGACAACGACACCGAAGCGCTCAAGCATTACACCGCCGCCTACAAGATCGACTCCAACAACCTGCCGACCCTGGAAGGCCTGGCGCGGACGCTCTACCGCCGCGGCGACTGGGACCGCGCCTTCCGCGTCTACCAGACGATCCTCGTGCGCTTCCGCGACCAGAAATCGGTGCCGGAACTGGTGGAGATCTTCTGCCGGTTGGGCGACGTCAACGGCCAGCTCGGCAAGGACGACGTGGCCGTGCGGATGTACGAGAAGGCGTTGGAACTCGATCCGCGCTCCGTGCGCGCCCTGAAGGCGATCGTCTTCTTCTACGAATCGCTCGCCAACTGGAAGAAGGTGCTTCAGTACCGCGGCCGGCTGATCAAGCTCGTTGCGGGAGACGAACTCTTCGACCAGTGGGTGGCGGTGGGCGACGTCTACTCGGAAAAACTGGGCAACGTCGAGAAAGGCCTCGAAGCCTATCGGCATGCGCTGGAGATCAACACCCAGAACGTGCAGTTGCTGTGCAAAGTGGCCGATCTGCTCTTGGCCACCGGCCATTACGACGACGCGATCGGCGTGCTGCGCTCCGCCGTGTCGATCGAGAAGGAAAACGAAAGACTCATCGAGCTCAACGTCAAGCTCGGCGATCTCGTGCGCCAGCACGGCAAGAACCCCGCCGACTGCCTCGATTACTACAACGCCGCGCTCGACGTGGACAGCTACCGGATGGATATCTTCCAGGCGATCGAACAGTTCCTGGCGGAACGGCAGGACTGGGATCTTCTGGACGGCAGCTATCGGCTGATGATCGCCCGCATTCCGCAGGACGAGAAGGGCCGGCGGCTGGCGATGTGGAAGAAGCTCGGCATGCTCCTGGCCGAGCGGAGCACCAACCTGGAGGACAGCATCAAGGTGTGGGAGGTCGTGGCGCAGTTGCAGCCGGACGATCTCGCCTCCAAGGAACGACTGGCCGATCTCTACGCCAAGTCGCCCCAGCACCGCGAAAAGGCGGTGCAGATGCACCGCGAACTGCTCGTCGATGCGCCGGAGCGGGTGAACTCCTACCGCGCCTTGTGGAAGATCGCCTACGAGGCGGAGGAGTTCGACAAAGCCTTCTGCTACGGCGCGGTCGTGCACCTCGCCGGCGAGAAAGAAGCCCCGGCGGCCGAGTTCTACCGGGAAAACCTGCAGGACGTGAAGGCCGAGGCGATCAACACGCTCGACCGCCAGCTTTGGGGCACGCTGCTTCTGCACCGCGACGCGCGGCACAACGTGGGTCAGATCCTGACGATCCTCTTCCACCATGTGCAGGAGCTCATGCCCTCCGATCTGCGCAAGGAGAACCTCAAGCGCAAGGACCGCCTCGATCTCGACGAGCACATCGGTTTCTGCCTGACGACGAGCTACATCCTGAAAACGCTCGGACTGCCCGCCCCCGAAATCTACATGAAGAAGGGCTTCGGGCCGGGTATCCAGGTGCTGGCGGTCCAGCCGGCCGCCGTGCAGATCGGCGCCGACGCCTTCGAGAATTTCCCGCGCCGCGAACTGACCTTCCTGGTGGCGAAGAGCATGGTGCTGGCGCGTCCCGACTTTATGATGGCGCTGATGCTGCCCGAGGAGCAGGTCCGGGGGCTTCTGGACGCCGCAACGCAGTTGTTCGACGCCAACTTCAAATCGACGGCCGCCGGCGTGGACGTGGCGGGGCTCAAGAAGCGGATCGACCGCGCCGTGCCGCGCAAAGTCCGCGAACCTCTCGCCGGCTTCGTGTCCGAGTACGCCCAGATGGCGGGACAGTTCGACATCGGCAAATGGCGGCAAGCGCTCCTGTTGAGCGCCTGCCGGGCGGGCCTGCTGATGAGCAACGATCTATCGACGGCCGTGACGACGCTGAACGCGCATCGCGCCGGCCTCACCGACGAACAGGTGAAAGCGATTATTTCCGACATGACGGCGTTCGGCGTCTCGGACAGCTACTTCCACATGCGCAACTTCCTCGGCTTCTCGCTGGTGTAGGCAGGTGCGGACGCGGGAGCCGGACGCCAAGGGAGGTGTTGCGATATTTGGGGGAGGAACACGCGCTAAATACCCGAAAGTTGACCCCAAAAGGCGTTTCATGTTATGAGGTTGCGTCGTGAAGGCGCATGTCCAGCGGTAGGTGCAGGCGGCCATGAGAGTTCAATGCGAAAGTTGCCAGGCGACGTACAACGTGCCCGATGAAAAGGTGGCGGGGCGCTCGTTCCGCTTCCCTTGCAAGAAATGCGGCGCGACCGTCCACGTTCGACCGGAACGGCGCGAAGGCGGCATGACCATGGAACTGCCGGCCGCCGATGTTCAGCCGCGCGCCACGCGGATGATGACCGCTCAGGAGCCGGTTGACGAGATGGGCAAAACGCAATTCGCGCCGATGGAATCGGGCCGCGTCAAACCGTCTCCGGCGCCGCCGGCCAGGCCGACCGCACCGCCGGCGGATCGGCCGAAACCGGAACCCGCGCCTCGGGAGGAAAAGCCGAAGCCGGCCGCTCCGCCGAAACCTGCGGCTCACCCGGCCGGCGGACCGCCGACGCCCCCGGCGCAGAAATTGATGCCGGTGTGGTATCTGGCGTTCGGGGGCAACCGCCAGGGGCCTTACACCGTCGAGCAGATCGATCAGGCGCTCAAGCGCGAGCAGCCGAAAGGCGAGATCCACGTCTGGCGCAACGGTTTCGACGCCTGGAAGAAAATTCAGGACGTTCCCGAATTCGCCGCGAGCCTGGCGCAGCCGAAGGCGGCCAAGCACAAGGCGGCTCCGCCCGTCGCGCCGGTGGAGGTGCCCGAGTCGCCGGTCGATGCGGCCATGTCCAAACCGGCCGCCGACGTCGCGGCGCAGGCTTCGAAGCCCCGTCCGACCTTCACCGAACTGATCAAGCACGAACTCGGCGAGGCGGTCGAAGCGCCGTCGGAGACGGGGACGCAGAAAATCGACATTTCCCAGCTTTTGCAGACCGAAACGGTCCGGAAGGAAGAGGATCCCCAGAAGAAGGCCGCGCCGAAAAAGGACGTCAAGATTCAGGAGTACGTCCCGCCGGTAAAGAAGAAAATCCCCTGGGTGCCTATCGGCATCCTCATCTTCCTGTTCGCTCTCGTCGTCGGCACGCCGCTGACCCTGGCCTACAAGCAGATCATCGAAATTCCCGGCCTGGACAAGGCCCCCGTCATCGGCAAGTTTTTCAAGAAGGAAGAAATCGACCGCTACGCCCTGTTGCGCGAGCAATGGGAGATGCTGGTCAAAATCGACGAGGCCAAGGTGGCCTTGCAGGCCACCAAGGAAGAGGAAGAGCGGCAGCGCATCGAGGAGGAGGAAAAGCAGGCGGCCTTGGAGAAGCAGGCCCGCGAAGCGCGCGCCCAGGAACGGCGGCGGCAGTTCGCGGCGCACGGCGGCCAGGGCCCGGCGAACGGCGGGGGAGGGGACGTCCAGGAATTCGACTTCTCCGGCGGCGAGGAAGGCGACGAGATGGAAACGTCGGGCTCTCTCGCCACTAACGACATGGAGCGCAGGCAGCCCCTTTCCCAGGCGGAGGTCAACAAAACGATCAAGGCCAACATGGGCCGCATCGCTTCCTGCGTCCAGCAGCAGAAAAAATACGGCGCGGTCAGCGGCACCATGGCTGTCCGTTTCACCGTGAGCCGGCGCGGCTCCGTGGTCCGCGCCTCGGTGGTGACGCCGAAGTTCCAGGATACTTACGTAGCCGACTGCGTATCGGCGACGATCGAGCGGATCCGCTTCCCGCGTTCGGGCGGCTCCGTCACCGTCGATTATCCCTTCACCGTGCAGTAGGTCTCGCGTTCAAGTCGATTCGTCGAAAAGGGAGCCCGCCGTTTACGGGATCGCCATCGCCGTGTCGGCGAGGGTTTTGACCATCCGTTCGGCGAGGGCCGCCGTGGCGGTTCTGGTCGCCGCGAGGTCGCCCGTCGCCGGCGCATAGAGACTCAGATAAAACTTGATCTTCGGCTCCGTGCCGCTCGGCCGCAAGGCGATCCAGCTTTTATGGTCTTCGCGCAGACGGAAGATGAGCAGGTTGCTGGTCGGGCCATCCACCGTACCGAGCGAGGTCCCGTCGAGTCCGCGAATCCGGTTGGTCATCCGGTCGATGACGGCGAGAACCGGCAGCCCCGCGACCTCGGCGGGCGGCGACTGGCGCAGCGCGGCCATGATCCGCGCCATCCGTTCGGAGCCTTTCGCGCCTTCGAGGAAAATCGACGCGCCCGCGTCGTGGAAATAGCCGTAACGCCGGTAAATATCGTCGAGGAAAGCGAGGAGGGTCCGGCCGGCGGCCTTCTGGCGCGCGGCGATTTCGGCCATCAATAGCGCCGCCGCCGCCGCGTCCTTGTCGCGGCTCTGCGGTCCGCGCATGAAACCGATCGATTCTTCCGATCCGAAGAGGAAATCCTCCGGGTCGGCCTGCTTCTCGATCTGCTCGGCGATCCACTTGAACCCGACCAAAAGGTCGTCTTTCACCGTCAGCCCGTAGGCGCGGGCGATCGTGGGGAAGAGCGGCGAGGAAACGCAGGTCGTGTAGACGCGGTGGGAAGGTTTCAGCGAACCGCTGGCCTGCATCTCCCGGCCGATGAACTCCATCATCAGGGCCGCGCTCTGGTTGCCGGAAAGCAGGGCGAAGCCGCCTTTGCCGTCGGACACGGCGCAGGCCAGCCGGTCGGCGTCGGGGTCGGAGACCATGGCGATGTCGGCCTGGATCGCCTTGGCCAGGGCGATCGCCGCGTCCAGGCCCGTCGTGACCTCCGGATTCGGTTTGTGGCCGGGGACGTTGGGGAAGCGGCCGTCGGGATCTTTCTGACTTTCGACGAGGTGGATGTCGGCGAAGCCGGCCGCCCGCAGCACGGGCGCGACGGAGGTGAGCCCCGTGCCGTGCAACGGCGAATAGACGATCTTCACCTGGCGGCAATCCGTCAACGCCCGGGCGGCGACCGCCTGCTGGTAGCGCCGATCGTCCTCCGGAGCGAGCCGCCGGATGAGACCCCGGCCATACGCCTCCTCGAAGGAAATTTCGCGCACGACCTCGACGGCCTTCACTTCCTCGATCAATTCGCCGTCGAGCGGCGGGACGATCTGTCCGCCGTCGCTCCAGTAAGCCTTGAAGCCGTTGTCCTCCGGCGGGTTGTGGCTGGCGGAGATGACGACGCCCGCGTCGCACTTCAGGTCGCGGATCATGAACGACAGCTCCGGCGTGGCGCGCGGGCCGTCGAACAGGCAGACTTCGATGCCGTTGCCGGCGAACACTTTCGCCGCGCAAAGCGTGAACGCCGGCGAGGAGAGCCGCGTGTCGTAGGCGACGGCCACGCGCGGACGACGGCCGGCGATCGTCTTCAAAAGCTTGTTGGCCAACCCCTGGGCGGACTCGGCCACCGTCGCCTCGTTCATGCGATTCGGACCCACTCCGACCGGGCCGCGCCGGCCGCCCGTGCCGAAGGGAATAAGCTGGTAGAAACAATCGTTCAACGTCTCCCATTGCCTGGCGTCGATCAGACGCTCGATCTCCGGGCGAAACGGCGCGTAATGGTTGACGGTGAACCAGCGCTTGAGATTCGCCACGGCCGAAGCCGACAACTCTTTTCGCCGGGCGGCCTGTTCGATCGACTCAAGGCGGTCGGACATGGTTTCTCTCCTATCTGCGGTCCGCTCGTCGGTTAGATGATTCCGAGAGGCCGTCTATTTCAATGAAGCTTTAGCAGATGACGCCCCGCGATGCAACCGCCCCGACGGGCGATTGTCGCGGGCTTGTCGGCTGGACAAACTATCGGTCCTTTGGCAGAATCAATCCGTTTTCCGGACAAAAGGCGCCGGGGGCGTTGCTCCGGAGGTGCGCGGCGCGCAAAGCCCGAATGCCGCGTGGAGGCGGAAGCATGAAAGGCGAAGGGAAAAACCGTCCGGCCATCGCAGTGCGGCAAGCGTGGTTCGCCGTGGCCCTGCTGATTTTGCTCGTCGGCGCGCCCGCCTACGGAAGAGCGCCGATCCGGGTCGGGGTATACGACAATCCGCCGCTCGTCGAGGTCAAAGCGGGCTCCCGCCCCGCCGGTTTCAGCATCGATGTCCTCGACGCCATCGCCGCCAGGGAAAGATGGAGCCTCGATTACGTCCGCTGCGATTGGGCCGACTGCCTGCGGAAACTGGAACTGACCGAAATCGATCTGCTCGTATCGATCGCCTACACCGAAACGCGCGACCACATTTACGATTTCGCCAATGAAACGCTGCTGACCAACTGGGCGCGGCTTTACGCCCAGCCCGGTCTGGCGATCGAAACGGTCCTCGACCTCGACGGACGACGTCTGGGCGTGCTCGCCGGCGACGTCTACATCATGGAATTCAAGCAGCTTCTGACCCAGTTCAAGGTGAAGGCGACGCTTGTTGAGTTTCCGTCCTACAAGGGCGTGTTCGAGGCGATCCAGGAAAGGCAGGTCGATGTCGGCGTCGTCAGCCGCCTTTTCGGTCTCGTAAACGAGCGAGCCTATAAAGTAGAACCGTGCCCGATCGTTTTCAGCCCGGTGGAGATTCGCTTCGCCGTACCCAAAGGTCAAAACCGCGACTTGCTTGTGGCGATCGACAGCCGCCTGGCGCAAATGCGCGCCGACCGCCAATCCATCTATTATGAATCGCTCGACGACTGGCTCGGCATGCGCAAGAGCCTGATGACGCCGACGCGGCTCTTATGGGCGATAGGGGCGTTGGCGGTCGTCGCGCTGCTCGTTCTGCTCATAAACGTGATTCTGCGCCGACAGGTCGGCCGGCGCACGGCCGAGTTGGAGGAGGGGCAGCAGGCCCTCGAAGCCGAAATTTCCGAGCGGGCGCGCATCGAGACGGAACTGGAGGAAAAAGAGGAAACCTATCGCGCCCTGTTCGAAGCCTCCTCCGACGCCATTTTTCTGGAAACGCTGGACGGCAGGATTCTCGACTGCAATTCCACCGCCTGCGCCATGTACGGCTGTACGCGCGAGCAGATGCTGGCGCTCTCCGTGCTCGACCTCGTGCCCGAGGAGGTGGCGCGGACGATTCCCGATCTCGTCCGCCGGCAGGAGCAGACCGGCGCCGCCTTCGTCGAGGCGATGGGCCGGCGCAGGGACGGTTCGCAGTTTCCCACCGAAGTGAGCACGAAGCTCGTGGCGATCCGCGGCCAGACGCGCGTCGTCGTCTACGTGCGCGACATGACCGATCACAAAGCCGTCGAACGGGCGCTGCGCAAGAGCGAGGAAAAATTCGCCAAGGTCTTCCATTCCAGCCCCGACATGGTGCTCATCGCGCGGATGTCCGACGGCCTCATTCTCGACGCCAACCGCTCCTCGTCGCGGGTGCTGGGCTACGACCGGACCGAACTCATCGGCCGTTCGACTCTGAAACTGGGCACCTGGGAGAAACCCGCCGACCGCGAGGCCCTGGTGCGCCGCCTGCAAACCGAGGAGGAGGTGATCGGTTTCGAGACGGCGGTGATCCGCCAGGGCGGCGAGCGCGCGATCGTCCTGATTTCGGCGCGCGTCATCGACATCGACGGCCTGCCGTGCCTGCTCACCGTCACGTGCGACATCACGCACGAACGGAAAGTCGAGGAGGAGAAACGCGAGATGGAAATCCAGCTTCGCCAGCAGCAGAAGCTGGAGGCCATCGGCACGCTCGCCTCCGGCGTGGCCCACGAGATCAACAATCCGATCAACATCGTCATGAACTACGCCGAATTGATCATGCAGAAAGCGCCGGCCGAAAGTCCGATCCGCAACAACGCGCGCGAGATCATCTCCGAGAGTCATCGCATCGCCACGATCGTCCGCAACCTTCTGGCCTTTGCGCGCCAGGAGCGCGAATCGGCGGGCGCGAACGACTACGTCGATATCCTCCAGGCGACCCTCTCCTTGCTGCAGAAGGTGCTTTCCAAGGACCAGATCGCCTTGAAGGTCAACGTGCCGGCGGACCTGCCCCTCATCAACTGCCGCCGGCAGCAGGTGCAGCAGGTTTTGATGAACCTGTTCACCAACGCCCGCGACGCGTTGAATCAGCGTTACCCCAGCTACGATCCCGGCAAGCAGATCGTCATCACCGTCCAGGCGCTCGCCGACGAGTCGCCGCCGATGGTGCGGACGATCGTCGAGGATTATGGCGCCGGCATTTCCAAAGACATCATCGACCGCATCTTCGATCCTTTCTTCACGACCAAGCCGCGCGACAGAGGGACGGGACTTGGACTCTCGGTGAGCCACGGCATCGTCAAGGAGCACAACGGCCGGCTGTGGGTGGAGAGCGAAGCCGGGGTTTACGCCCGTTTCATTATGGATCTGCCGGTGGCTGTCGGCGCGGAACGACCCGTGCATCACGGAGGGGATGTTTAGAAATGATTATAAGGCAACTGATATTATAAAAAGGTCGCCATCAAACGGAAAAGAAGCGATTTCGGGTTGCTTGACGAGTATTTACCTGCGATGAAATTCGCTTGACACAACCGGTGCGCCTCATGATATTCCTCATGGCGAAAGCGCCTAATCTGCGGAAAATGCACGCAAGTTCAGTGTGCCAGAGAAGCCGGATTTTATAAGGGAAATCGGAGTTTCTCAGAAGCGGATTCATTGTTTCCCAGACGGGTCATGATGCGCTCATCCGGGGTCCCGCGGTTTTTTGCGAAGGACCGGATCCGGGGGCGGGGCGCTATGGCGTAGAGGGGTTGCCATGCAGATGGACAGACGCGCGTTTCTCAAAGCGATGGGAATCATCGGCGCCGGTTCTCTCGCCACCTCCTGCAACAACGCGCCCTTGGAGAAGCTGCACGCCTACCTCACCCCGCCGGACGAAATCATCCCCGGCGTGGCCGCCTACTTCGCCTCGGTCTGCCGCGCCTGCCCGGCAGGCTGCGGCATCGTCGCCAAAACGCGCGAGGCGCGGCCGATCAAGCTAGAAGGCAATCCCGCTCATCCGGTGAATCGCGGCCGCCTTTGTCCGCGCGGCCAGGCGTTTATCCAGCAGCTGTACGCCCGTTCCCGCGTCTCCAAGCCCATGCTGCGCCGGGACGGCGAGCTGGTGGAGGTCGATTGGTCCGAGGCGCAGGCCGAACTGCAGCCCAGGCTCGTCGCCGCCAAATCCGTGGGCTTGCTCAGCGGGCTGGAAAGCGGCGCGTTCGAGGATCTGGCCGCCGATTTTCTCGGCAAATTTTCCGTTTCTCGCCACGTCATGTACGAGCCGGCCTCGCTGGCGGCGCTGGCGAAGGCCTCGGAACTCGTTTTCGGCAAGGCCGAGGTCCCTTATATCGATCTGGCCGATACGGACTATGTCGTCGCGCTCGGCGCGGATCTCCTGGACGCCTGGGTGTCGCCGGTGCAGTTCACCCGCCAATGGGCCGATCGTCACAGTTTCGGCGACGGCCGGCCGCTGGCGCTCGCCTATGTCGGTCCGCGCCGCAATCTGACGGCGACGGCGGCCGACCAGTGGTTCGCCGCCGCCCCGCATCTGGTCGGCCCGACGGCCCTGGCCTTGTTGCACGAATTGGCCGCGCTGAAGAGGTCCGGTCTCTCGTCCGACGAAGCGGCGACGCTCGATCGCTTGCTGGTCAAACTGGGTCCGCGCCCGGCGCGGACGGCGATCCCCGAGGCGGCGCTGAAAACGCTGGCGGCGCGGCTGGCTAAGAAGAAAGGCCTCGTGCTTTACGGCGGCGCGGACGTCGTGACGCCGGATGCGACGGCGGTTCACGCGGCCGTCCTTGCCGCGAATCATCTGATCGGCGCGACCGGCCGCGCCTTGAAGTACGGCGAAGGATATTGCTGGTCCAAGGCCGCGCCCGAGGCGCGGGCGATTTCGCTCATCAAGGAAGCGGGCGAGGGCAAATTCGACGTGTTGTTCGTCTGCGGCGCGAACCCCGCGTATACGTTGCCGTCGGCCGTCGGCGTCAAAAGCCTGCTCGCCGACGCGCCGCTGGTCGTGGCGCTCGCCTACGAGCTGGATGAAAGCGCTCGGCTCGCCGATGTCGTCCTGCCCGTCCATCATCCGCTCGAATCCTGGGGCGACTATGAAGTCACGCGGCGGATCGTCGGCTACATGCAGCCCGTGCGCGCGCCGTTGCACGACACGCGGCATGTGGGCGACCTGCTGATCGAACTCGCCCGTCAGGCCGGCAAACCGCTGCCGCAGACCGACTACAAGGGCTACGTCGTAGAGCGCTGGACGAAACGCTACGGCGCTTTGGCCGCGCTCGCCGCGCCCTCCGCCGCGCCTGTCGCCGCCGACCGGCCGGGCGCGACGCAACCGGCGGCGGTCTTCGACGAAGCGCGATGGGAGACGACGCTGGTCAACGGCGGCGAATTCGCCGAGGCGGCGGGCGAGCCGCCGACGTTCGCGGCTCCCGGCGTGGAACAGTTGAATCCTGTCCGTCAAGGCGACGGCCCCGATGGGGTGCAGCTTGTGACGCCGCTGAGCGGCCTGCTCTACGACGGCCGCGCCGCCTCCTGCGACTGGATGATCGAAACCCCCGATTCCGTCACCCAGACGGCCTGGGAAGCGCCGCTGGAGATCGGCCCCGCGCTCGCGCAATCGCTCGACCTGCGTTCCGGCGACCGCGTGAAGCTCGCCGCGCAGGGCGCGACGGCGACGATTCCCGTCTACGTCGAGCCGGGCATGCCTCCCGACGTCGCGGCGCTGCGCTTCGGCGGCGGCCGGCCGCATCCGAAATGGACCGTCCCCAGCGCCAATGCGATGGATTTCGTCGCCATCTCGCTCGACGTGACGAGCGGCCAGCTCGTCTACACCGAGACGGCCGTGACGCTTTCCAAAGCCGGCGAGGGCAAGCTGTGCGCCGTTTCCGGCGGCACGGAGTCGGCGGAGCGTTTCCTTTGCCTGGCGATGGCGGCCAAGGACGCGAAGCGGAACCGCTATCCGCGGATGACCCGCCACGGCGAAGAATACCCCGACGAACAGGGCCGTTTTCGCGGCGCGCTCGCGCCCATGCCGCACGAGGAAGAAGGCGGCGCGACGCCGCACGACAATATGTACGAATTGCAGAAACACCCCGATCACCGCTGGGGACTGGTCGTCGATCTCGATCGCTGCACCGGCTGCGGCGCCTGCGTGACCGCCTGCTTTGCGGAGAACAATATCCCCGTCGTCGGCCGCGACGACGTCGCCTACGGCCGCGAGTTGCAGTGGATCCGCATCGAGAAGCACGCGTTCCGGACGGAAGGCGGCGAGCAGGTGCGATTCATGCCGGTGATGTGCCAGCAATGCGACAACGCGCCCTGCGAGTCGCTCTGCCCCGTCTTCGCTTCCTATCACACGGAGGATGGCTTGAACGCGCAGGTTTACAACCGCTGCATCGGCACGCGTTACTGCGCCAACAACTGTCCTTACAAAGTCCGGCGCTTCAACTGGTTCGATTACCCGCGCGAGCGGCCGGCCGTCCAGCAGCTGAACCCCGACGTCACCGTCCGGCCGCGCGGCGTGATGGAGAAATGCACCTTCTGCGTCCAGCGCATCCGCGAGGCGACCAATCGCGCCAAGGCGGAAGGGCGGGCGGTGCGCGACGGCGAAATCCAGCCGGCCTGCGTCCAGACCTGCCCGGCGGGCGCGCTCAGTTTCGGCGATTTCAAGCAGGCCGAATGGGAGATGACGAAACTCGCCAGGGACCCGCGCGGCTATCGCCTCCTGGACTGGTACGCCAACACGCGGCCGGGCGTGGTGTACCTGCGCAAAGTTTACTCCGATCCGGAGGATGTCTAAAGCCATGCACGCCGACGCCGAGAAGCTGGGAAATTTTTCCTATCGCCAGGTCAACCGCGACATCCTCGGCACCCTGGGAGTGCCCGGCAAATACTATCTGGCGCTGCTCGTTTTCTGCTTCGTCCTTGTCGCCATCGGGGCCGCCGCCTGGATCAACATGGTCTACACGGGCATGGGCGTGAGCGGCAAGAACAACCCGGTGGGCTGGGCGGGGTTCATCACCACCTTCGTCTTCTGGGTCGGCATCGGTCACGCCGGCACGCTGATTTCGGCGATTCTCTTCCTTTTGCGCGCCCCGTGGCGGACGGCGATCTTCCGCGCCGCCGAGGCGGCGACGATCTTCGCCGTGGCCACGGCCGGTCTCTTCCCCTTGATTCACCTCGGACGGCTGTGGGTGGCCTACTACATCCTTCCTTATCCCAACGGCCGCGAACTCTGGCCGAATTTCCGCTCGCCGCTCGTCTGGGACGTGCTCGCCATCAGCACTTATTTCACCGTAAGCGCCGTGTTCTTCTTCATCGGCCTGGTGCCCGACATCGCCGCCGCGCGCGACAGGGCCCAGCCCGGCCTCAAGAAATTCGCGCTCACGATCCTCTCGCTGGGTTGGATGGGCGGCGTCAATCAATGGAAGCATTACATGGGCGCCTACGTTCTCTTCGCCGCGCTCGCCACGCCGCTGGTCATTTCCGTCCACTCGGTCGTTTCCTGGGACTTCGCGATGTCGATCGTCCCCGGCTGGCACACGACGATTTTCGCCCCCTACTTCGTCGCCGGCGCGATCCTCTCCGGCCTGGCGATGGTGATTACGATCCTCGTGCCTTTGCGCAAAGTTTTCCGCATCGAGCACATCATCCGGCCGTACCACATCGTTTCGATGGCGAAGCTGCTGCTCTTCACGTCGCTGATCGTCGGCTACGCCTACGGCGTCGAGTTCTTCATCGCCTGGTACTCCGGCTCCGCCTTCGAACAGGCGATTTTCGTCTACCGCCCGACCGGCGACTACGCCATTCCCTTCTGGATCATGGTGATCTGCAACACCGTCCTGCCGCTCCTGATTTTCGTCAAAAGGTTCCGCGAGAGCCTGGCGGCGCTGTTTATCCTGTCGCTGTTCGTGAACGTGGGCATGTGGTTCGAGCGCTTCAACATCATCGTCACCTCGCTCTCGCACGAATTTTTGCCGCACGGCTGGGGTCTGTTCAAAATCAGCCTCACCGAACTAGGCATCCTCGCCGGTTCGTTCGGTTGGTTTTTCCTCTTGTTCCTCGTCTTCGTGAAGCTTCTGCCGTCGGTGGCCATCGCGGAAGTCAAGGAATCGATGCCGCATCCCACGGGGGGAGGTGAGCGATGAGCGGCCGGGGAAGCTGCGCCGGCGTGGTGGGCGTCTTCGCCCATGTCGATGCGCTGATGGACGCCTTGCAAAAAGCGCGCGGAGCGGGGTTGACGATCCGGGACGTTTACTCGCCCGTGCCGAACCCCGAAATCCTGGAGTTCGTTTCGCCGGGCCGCAGCCCGGTGCGTTTCGTCACGTTAGGCGGCGCGATCACGGGCTGCGTCTCGGGTCTCGCCCTGGCGATTCTCTCCTCGCTGACCTACAACCTGATCGTCAGCGGCAAGCCGGTGACGGCGATCGTGCCCTTCCTCGTCGTGGCTTTCGAATTGACGATCCTTTTCGGCGCGCTCTCGACGCTCGCCGCCCTGCTTTTCTTCTCCAAGCTGCCTTTTCGGCGGTTTCCGGCCGCCGCGTACCGTCCCGAGTTTTCGGACGACCGTTTCGGCCTTTTCATCGCCTGCGACGACGCGACGGGCGAGCGCGCTTCCGCGCTGCTTGCGGAAGCCGGGGCGGAACGCGTCGATCCGGTGACGGGCTGACGAAGCGAGGTGGACGATGAGTCGGGAGCAACTGATTCAAGCGGTTCTGGACGCCACCCCGCGCGAGGCGCCGAAAAGCGCGAAAGCGGCCGGGCTGACGATGGTCGTCCTGGGTCTCGTCGGCCTTGGGCTCGCGGCGACCTCGATGAAAGGCACGCTCGTGGTCGCGCTCTACGTCTCGACCGTGCTCATGCTGGGCCTGGGCGTTTTCGGCGCGGTGCTGTCGGCGATCTTCCAGCTGACCGGCGCCAGGTGGGGGCGCAGCTACCGCCGGCTCGCCGAGGCGGGCGTCGTCTTCATGCCGCTGGGCGTGCTGCTCTTGCTCGTCGTTCTGGCGACGGCGGGGCGCTATCTCCCCTGGGCCCACGCGCATCATCTCACGGGCGGCAAGCACGTCTGGCTGACGCGGCCCTTCTGGGACCTGCGCGTCCTGGCCTTCGTCGTCGTCGCCAACGCGCTCGGCCTGCGCTTCGTCTATCTGAGTCTGCGGCGCGATTTCTGCGTCGCGGGCGTGGGCGAACGCTTCAAAGGCAAGTTGGCGGCGTTCCTTTCCAGGGACATTCGGGACCCGGCCGCCGAGACCGCGCGCTGCGAAGCCGGGCTGACCTTCCTCGCGCCGATCATGGCCCTGGCCTACGCGTTCTGCTTCACGTTTTTGGCCTTCGATCTCATCATGGCGCTGGAGTACGACTGGTTCTCGACGCTGTTCGGCGCATGGTATTTCATCGGCCACCTCTTCAGCGGCGTGGCCCTGCTCGCGATCGTTTCGATCCTGCTTAGGGAACGGCTGCCCCTCGCGCCGTTCATGACCGACCTGCGTCAGCGCGATCTGGCCACCCTGCTCTTCGCCTTCGTCCTCGTCAACACCGACTTCTTCTGGTCGCAATATCTGACGATCTGGTACGGCAACCTGCCCGAGGAGACGCACTATCTCATCAATCGGACGCGCGAAGGCTCGCCCTATGCGCCGTTTTCGAATCTGGCGCTCTATTGTTTCTTCGCCATTCCGTTTGCGGCGCTGCTGTTCCGCAAAGTGAAGCAGAGCGGCGCGCTTCTGCCCGCCGTGGCGGCGGTTGTCGCCCTGGGCGTCTTTCTGGCGCGCTTTCTGGAGATCGCCCCGCCGCTCTTGCATCTCGAACCCGACGCCGGCGCGGGCGCGGTGGCGATGCCCCTGGCCGCCACGCTGCTGGTCTACATCGGCTGCCTGGGGGCGGGCTATCTGTTCCTGCAACGCTTCCTGACGCAGGCGCCGATCCTGCCGATCGGCGATGAGATCTTCATCCGCGAACACAGCCACGGAAAGGAGCACGCATGAGCGTCGCCGCCGTGAACGATACGAAGCACTGGCTGCGCGGCGGGGCTGGGGGGCCGCTGTTGCTCGTCGCCCTCGTCGTCGTGGCCGTGGCGTTTCTCTTCTTTTACTATCTCTATCCCGGCCTCCACCGCGGCTACGGCGACAAGATCCCCTTCGCCCGCGCCATCTTCGGCGGGGCGCTGGAGCAGCCGATTCCCTTCTCGCATCGGCTGCACGCGACGGACAAGGAAATCGCCTGCCAGTACTGCCACCCTTACACCGAACGGTCGATGAACGCCGGCCTGCCGACGATCGGCAAATGCCTCGGCTGCCACGACCACATCATCCCCGAGCACGAGGAGATTCTGAAGCTCAAGGTTTACCGCGAGGCGGGCGCGACGCTGCCGTGGAAGCGGGTTTATTACAACCCCGACCACGTATTTTTCCCGCATTACCGCCACATCGCCAAGGGCGTGCAATGCACGGAATGCCACGGCGAGATCGAACAGGTGGACCGCCTGCGGCAGGCGACGTTCTACATGGGCATGTGCATCAACTGCCACCGCCGGAAGAACGCGCCCATCACCTGCGTCGCCTGCCACCAGTAGCGAGGTTTGCCATGCGGATTCTCGACATCGTCCTCCCCGCCGAACCGGGCAGCGCCACGCGGCGGTTCTTCGTCGCCTCCGCGCTGTGGCTGGCCGCCGGCGTCACTTTCGGCTTTTTGGGCGCGCTGGAGATGCTGGCCCCCGATCTTCTGCCCCACTGGGCAGAGCTTTCCTTCGGCCGCGTGCGACCGACCCACATCAACCTCGTCGTTTTCGGCTTCCTCCTGAACGCCTATTTCGGCGGGTTGCTGCACGTCGTACCCACCGTCTGCCGCACCGAACTGTACGCCGAGCGTTTCGCCAACTTCGGCGTCTGGTTCTACAACCTCGTCGTCGCGGGCATGCTCTTCACGCTGCCCCACGGCATCACCCAGGGCCGCGAATACGCGGAAGCGGCGTGGATTCTGGACATCGGCGTCCTGATTTCGCTGGCCGCGCTGGCCATCATCGTTTTCGGCACGATCGCCCGCCGCAAGGAGCAGCTGCTTTACGTCAGCGTCTGGTACATCGCCGCCGGGCTCTTGTGGAGCTTCTTCGTCTACGCCGTGGGCAACGTCGTCTGGGCCGGGCCGATCGGCTCCTGGCAGGGCATCA
>QZKR01000093.1 GCA_003598065.1 Myxococcales bacterium
AAGGAGAGAACCGCGAAGCGCCCGACGGTCAGCGTCAGGGCGACCGCGACCACCGCCGGCGGCGGCGGGGCGGTCATCGCGGGCGCGGCGGAAGCGGCCAGGGCGGCCAAGGCGGCCAAGGCGGCCCGAGCGGCGGGCCCTCCGGAACGAGCGGCCCCGGCCCGTCATCCGGTCCAACGGGAGGCGGCCAGCCTCCTTCGATGTAGTCAGCCCACAAGGGGAGCAGCATGACGCGAGACGCCTTTTTCGTCACGACGCCGATTTATTACGTCAACGACGTGCCGCACATCGGCCACGCCTACACCTCGATCGCCGCCGACGTGATGGCCCGTTTCCATAGGCTCTCCGGACGGCCGACGCGCTTTCTCACCGGTACGGACGAGCACGGCCAGAAGGTGGAGACGGCCGCCGGCAAAGCCGGCAAGTCGCCGAAACAGTTCGCCGACGACGTGGTCGTGCATTTCAAGGAGTTGTGGAAGACGCTGAAAATCTCCCACGACCGGCTCATCCGCACCACGGACGCCGACCACGAGGCGTTCGTGGCGATTCTCTGGGAAAAGATGCGCCAGGCGGGCGACATCTACCACGGCGATTATGAAGGCTGGTACTGCGTCCACGACGAAACCTTCTGGACGCAGGGGCAGCTTTTGGAGGGCAACCTCTGTCCGAACCCCTGGTGCAAGCGGCCGGTGTCGAAGCACAAGGAAACGAGCTATTTCTTCCGGCTCTCCAAGTACACCCAGCCGCTCCTGGACTATTACGCCGCGCACCCCGATTTCGTGCTCCCCGATTTCCGCATGAACGAGGTGCGCTCCTTCGTCCAGCAGGGGCTCAACGACCTCTCGATCAGCCGCTCGAATTTCTCCTGGGGCATCCCCGTCCCCGGCGACCCGAAGCACGTGATTTACGTCTGGGTGGACGCCCTGGCCAATTACATCGCCGGCGCGGGCTACATGCACGACCAGAAGATGTACGAGACCTTCTGGCCGGCGGACGTACACCTGATCGGCAAGGACATCCTGCGCTTCCATGCCGTCTTCTGGCCGGCGTTTCTGATGTCGGCGGGGCTGCCGCTGCCGGCGCACGTCTTCGCCCACGGCTTCTGGACCATCGAGGGGCAGAAGATGTCCAAGAGCCTGGGCAATTGGATCGACCCGAACGACATGATCCGCGCCTACGGCCTCGACCCGTTGCGCTTCTACCTGATGCGCGAGATCCCGCTCGGCGCGGACGGCGATTTTTCGCAGGCGGCGCTCGTGGGCCGCATCAACAGCGATTTAGCCAACGATCTGGGCAACCTCTTGTCCCGTTCGCTGGCGATGGTGGGGAAATACCTGGACGGCGTCGTCCCCGCGCCGACGGCGGGCGACTCGCCGCTCGCCAGGCTCTGCCTCGACGCCGAGGCGCGCTGTTTCGCCGCCATAGCCGAGTGCAACACGCACCGCGCGCTGCTGGCCGCCTGGGACATTATCAGCCGGGCGAATAAATACATCGACGAGGCCGCCCCGTGGGTGCTGGCGAAGGACGCCGCGAAAAAGCGCGAACTGGAAGGCGTGCTCTACGATCTGTTGGAGGCGCAGCGCCGCCTGGCGATGCTGCTCTGGCCCTTCATGCCGGACACGGCGGAAAAGATGCTCGCGCAACTCGGCGTCGCGCCGAAGGCGGTCAAGCCTGGGAACTGGGGAGAACTCGCCCAGGGAACGACGGTGCGGCGCGGCGAAGCGCTCTTCCCGCGCATCGAAACCAAAGCGCCCGCCCCGGCGGCGGACGCGCCGAAGGCGGCGGAACCAGCACCGGCGGCCGGCGCGGCTCCGGAAGGCGTGGCCATCGTCTCGTACGACGACTTCGCCAGGTTGCAGTTCAAGGTGGGCGTCGTGCTGGAGGCGGAGCGCGTTCCCAAGGCCGACAAGCTCTTGAAGCTGCTGGTGGACACCGGCGAAAAGCGGACGATCGTCGCCGGCGTCGCCCAGCACTACGCCCCCGAGGCGATGATCGGCCGGCAGATCGTCGTGCTCTGCAACCTCGCGCCCCGCGCCCTGCGCGGCATCGAGTCCCACGGCATGCTTCTGGCCGCCAAGGATAAGGAAGGGCATTTGAAACTGTTGACGATCGACGGCCCGCTGCCGGCGGGTTCTTCCATAAGCTGACGCATGCTGATCGACACCCACGCCCATCTTTCGACGCCGCATTACGACAAGGATCGCCAGGAGGTCCTGGCGCGCGGCTTCGAGAAAGGACTCGCCGGCTACGTGGAGATCGGCGCGGTCTTCGGTTTCGCCGGCAACGAGAAGGCGCGCGAACTGGCGGAGAGCGACGCGCGGGTGGCCTTCACCGTCGGTCTGCATCCGCACGACGCCAGGCTGATGAACGACGCCGAATGGGCGCGGCTGGAAGAACTGGCCTTGCGGCACCCGAAGGCCGTGGGCATCGGCGAAACGGGGCTCGACTATTTCTACGATCATTCGCCGCCCGAGATGCAGCGGGCCGCCCTCGTTCGCCATATCGATCTGGCGCGGCGCGCGAAGAAGCCGCTCGTCATCCACGACCGCGACGCCCACGAGGACGTCTTCGGCATCCTCGAAGCGGAAGGGGCCTTCGACGGTCCGGGCGAGTTCCACTGTTTTTCGGGCGACTGGGCCTTTGCCCGGCGCGTGATCGACAAGGGCTGGATGATCGCCCTGGGCGGCATCGTCACCTTCCCCAAGGCGGACGAACTGCACTACATCGCCCGGCGCGCGCCGCTCGAATCGCTGCTGATCGAAACCGACAGCCCCTATCTCACGCCCGTCCCGCATCGCGGCAAGCGCAACGAGCCCTGGATGGTGCGCCTCGTGGCCGAGCGCATCGCCGAGTTGCGCTTCATGGACGTGGAGGCGTTGATCGCCGCCACCGGCGACAACGCGCGGCGGTTTTTCGGACTGGATGCGGCGCTCGGATTGGGTAGGGCTGGAGGATAATTAGGTTATTTAATAGATTTCTGAGACTTGCGTTCGCGATAAAAGACTTGACAAGCATGTGACCGTAAGGTATGGAAATCGCGGTTAAAAGTGCGTTAGGTCCGCGCGGCGGATGCCGGGCGCGACCTTCGGAGCACGAAAGGGACAGGCAGTCGATGAGTCGTGACGACCTTATTCAGCTCGACGGAACGGTGGTCGAAGTCCTGACGGACGGGAACTTCAAGGTGGAGACGGACACGGGGCAGGCCCTGTTGGCGCGTCTCGCCGGCAAGCTGCGCAAGTTCCGCATCCGCGTGATCCTGGGCGACCGCGTCACCGTCGGAGTGAGTCCCTACGATCCTTCGCACGGCCTGATCCTCCATCGCCACCGCGAAGACAACCGCGGCCCCGCCGGACCGCCGCCGAGGCGCGGCAACAGGCGCTAGGCGGTCGGTTCCTTTCCGATTCAGCATTTCCCCGAAGTTTTGCAGGATGGGCATTTTTTATGCCCATCATTTCCCGTCTTTGACGGGCAAGAAAATCGCCCATCTTACGCCTCCGAAATATTTAGGACCAGGCGTGGACGCCTGCTCCAACACTGGCAAGCCTCACTTCGTTTCGCTTCGCCAGCGCCACCCGCCGATTTTCGATCAATTGGAGCCGGACGGAACGCTCGGGGTCTACCCGCCGCCATGATCCGTCCGGACCAGGACGCCGGAGACCGTCTGGTGCAGGCGTTCCAGCAGGGCATGAATGAGGATCACCACGCCCGCCATCTCGCACATTTCCTCGCCGGTGACGATGATCGAATAGAGAAAATTTTCCTCCCCGAAGCGCGAGGCATACAAGCCGCTGAGCATCTCCACGCCGATGGCCCCCCCTACGTAAACGAACGCGGCGAGGAAAAACAGCTTCCGAAGGCGCGAGGGGAGATGGAACAGAAAGCGCAGGTAGATCAGCCCGACTAAAGCCACTGAGGCGAGTCCCGCGATCACCCAGCCGTAATACAGCAACCCTTGGGTATGCAGCGATTCCCGAATCGGCTCGACCATGTGGTCGTGGATCATTCCCACTTCGTCGATCGAGAGGCAGAACAGAATCACCGCCAGGCCGGCCCAATGCCACCTGTAGCGGTCTCCCTCCAGCCATTTGGTCTTCGCGAGAACGGCCATCAGCGCCGCCGCGATCATCAACGCGAAACCGGAATACCAGGTGGAGATATTCGCCTCGTTGTCCAGATAGAACATATAGACGAAACCGTACAGGCGTCCGTGACCGAACGCGTATTTCGCGACCTGGCCGATGACGCTCAGGATGCAGAGGATGAAAACCGCGGTGAAGAGGACTTTTGTCGCCTTTCCGGGGGCGGGAAGCCGCCATTCCACCATCATTGGGGTGTTCCTTTTTCCCTTAACCCTTCACCATTATAAGAAAAGGGGCGGAATCGAGTATGACTAAAGGTTTAATCAAAGCCCCGGGAAGATGCGGGGCCGTCGAGTGCGATCAGCCGCCGTCGGCGCGGGTGTCCGACGACGCTCCCGACGTGTCTTTCTTGGCCGCGAGGCGATACCAGCCGGTGTCCTGCTTCAGAGATGTACGACGGGCAACTTGTTACCGTAACGATTCCTTTTCATTCGCCGAATCCATCATTCTGTTCCATCTCTTGTCGCCACCGAGATAATAAGCTATCGTAGAGCATGGAGGTTCTAGGTTGAAACCGCGCATCTACATTGACACGTCCGTTTTTGGAGTGTCGATAACGACGCTGAACGATCCCAAATCGCGTTTCATGCGCGAGTATGCGCGGCGATTTTTTTCGTTGCGTTCAGGATACGAGGGCTTCATTTCGGAAGTCGTCCTTCAGGAAGTCGGAATGGCTCCTGCCGCCGTGAAAGAAGCCCTTAAACCGTTGATAAGCGGATTTCCGCTTCTGCCTCTCACTCCGGTTGCTCTGGATGTCGCTCGAATGTATCGCACCCGATTCGTGATGCCGACGGGCAACGAATCCGATTCGGTTCACGTGGCCATCGCAGTCGTGCATCGAATGGATTCCATCGTGACTTGGAACTTGAAACACATGGCCAACCCCGCCAAGCAGGAAACATTGAGGCTGATAAATAGCAGCCTGAGTTTGCCGTCGCCGGTGATATGCTCTCCTCTGGAGTGGGTGTCCAGCCTGGACGTGGAGGAGGAACCGTGACCGAAAAAAAGAAAACAAAAGACCCTCTGGCCATTGACTTTCTGAAGCTGCAACGACGAATCCGCGAAAATCTTTCGCAGGAAGCGGATGGCGATTTGGAGAAAGCTGCCGAGATCTGGCGAAAGGGCGCCGCGGAATTGCTGGGCGAGATGAAAAAGGGCAAAAAGCCATCGCGGACCGAACCCGCTTCATCCCTTCGTTAATCGTTACCAATGAAGATGGAGTAGGATGCCTTCCTGCCCGGAAATGCCCGCTACGCTCTCAGCCGCCGTCGGCGCGGGTGTCCGACGACGACGACGATGTCGCGTCTTTCTTGGCCGCGAGGCGATACCAGCCGGTGTCCTGCTTCAGGTGGCGCAGGCGGAACTCGGACAGCTTCTGCCGCATGATCGCCGCCTGCTCGGGGTTCGTTTCGAAGAGGTTGCGCGTTTCGCGCGGATCGGCGGACAGGTCGTACAATTCGAAAAGCTGCTCGTTGGCGCGGAAGATCAACTTCCAGTTGTTGTCCACCAGGGCCTGCATCGACCAGGGGAAGGTAGGCGATTGCAGCTTCTCGATGTAGACCGGCCCGCGTCCCTCGTCGCGGCCTTCGAGCATCAGCGACGCGAGCGAGCGGCCCTGTAGCGGGCTTGCCGGCTCGATGCCCACCAGATCGTAAATCGTCGGCGCGATATCCACGAGGCTCACGGGCTGATCGACGACGCGCGGTTCGAGGCCGGGGATGTGGATAAGCAGCGGCACGCGGACGGACTCGTCGTATACCTGGCTGCCGTGGTACTTCATCCCGTGCTCCTCGAATTCCTCCCCGTGGTCGGCGGTGACGATGAGGATGCTGTTGTCGTACCAGGGGGAATCCTCGAAGTAGTCGATGAACCGGGCGATCTGCTGGCTGGTGAAACGCAGTTCGCCGTCATAGAGGTCCTTCTGCGACTTGCCGAAGTTGATGCCCTTATGCTTCATGTAAAGGAAATGGGGATCGAAGTAGTGCAGCCAGAGGAAAAGCTGGCCGGAACGGTTGGAGATGCGATCCAGGTATTCCATCGCCTGATCGGTGATGAGATCGTCGGTGACGGCGCTCTCGGCGTGGCCGCGCATTTTGAAGGCGCGCGTGTCCCACCAGTCCGCCGTGCGCCGCAGGTTGCGCTGATCGAAATACCAGTAGGAAAACACTCCGGCGGTCATGTAGCCTTCGCGCTTCAACCGCTCCCAAACGACTTCCGTTCCCGACTGCACCTTGGGGAAGTTGGAGTATTTCTCCCAGTGGATCTGCGTGGGATACATGCCGCTGGCGAGCACGGGCAGCGAATAGGCCGTCGTCGGCGCTTGCGCGTAGGCATGCCGGAAGACGATGCTCTTCTCGGCGAGTTTGTCCAGTTCGGGCGTGGTGTCGCGCGGATAGCCGAGCCAGCCGGCATGATCGGCGCGGAAGGCGTCGATGGTGATGAGGACGACGTTGTATTTCTGGCGCAGTTTGTCGATGCGGTCGGCCAGCAGCGCGTCGCGGCGCTCCTCCTCTTCCTCGAAACGCGGCGCGTCGCCGCCGAAGCAGTCATCGTCGATGCTGTTGCCGGGGATCTCCTGGGCCATCGGATGCACGAAGGGGTCCTCGTCGTTGCAGTCGCCGCCGCGCAGGATGGACGAGAAGCCGTCGCGATCGGAGTCCGTCATCCCCTGCATCGCCATGATGATCGGTTTGGACACCGGGCTGTAATTGCGCAGGATGCTCGCCACTTGCGGTTGCGAGGGGAAGGCGAGGATGGTGAACGTCACCATCACGATCACCAGCGCCGCCCAGCCTCCGAGGCTCACGTAATGCGAAAACGCCGCCGCCAGATCGCGGCCGAGGGGGCTGGCGAAGAGCTGGTAAATAACGAAATGGGTCAGCAGAAACGCCGCCGCCAGGATGAACGGTTTTGGATCGAGGATGTTGAAGAGGTACAGGTTGCGCCAGACGAGAAATGCGCTCGCCAGCAGGACGCCTGAAATCATTAGGACAAGTTCGAGCCGCAGCAGGCGGCGGGCGAGAAATCGCTCAGTCTTTTTTCCGATCGCGGCAATGGCCCGATTCGCCCAGGAATAAACAAGTACGCCGAGCGGGATCAGAAGGAAGGCGACGATGGTGAAGACGAGCGCCGCGAGCGGCTTGTTGTTGTAGGCAGTGGAAAAGTGCAGCTGTGCGACGTAGACGCATAGCGTTGCGAAGCCCGTCGCGGCGATCACTCCTCCCAACCAGGCGGCGCTCCGGCGGTCGGCTTCCGGATCCTGCCGGCTCTGCTTCAGCGACGTCTCGGCGCGGCCGAACGGATCCACGTGGGTGACAATGGCCTGCCAGGAGAGGCCACCGATCACCCCAAATAGCGTTACAAGCATCCACAGGAATGAGGTGGAAACAAATAAGTTCCATATCCACGCTCCGAGGCTGTCAAAGTAAGTCGGGGCGGAGATGGCGATCACCACTTGTTCGCCCACAATCACCACCAGCGAGGCAATCCACGCCGCCAGTCCGAAACGCCGGGCGACCAGCTTTCCCGCCAGAGTTTTACGTCTCCACCGCCACACAATGCACCTACCGTCAGGCCTCGGAATGATACTAAATTATGCTAAATTAAGCAAACTTTCGTAACGTTTTTCTCGCTTGTTCGTCTCCTTTTGCTCCAGACTCCATGCCCCATAGACGAATCGATTCGCTATGCCTCTTTGAGAACCCGTTTATTCTGCCACGATTTCGGGTAAGGTCAAGAGATAATTAGGGGTTTGCGAACCAGGAGGTGAAGCGGAAAGGCTGTGACTCATGTGTCGAAGTCGGGAAACGCTACGTTGGCAGGGCGAAAAATCGGAGAAATTCTACTCACCTATGATCGCTAGGCCGCTTCAGTGAAGCGTTTCCAGCGGCCGATTTTGAACCAGAAGGCCAGGAGAGCGCCCTTGACAACCATCGACAGGCCCACCGCCCACCAGACGCCGGCAGGCCCCAGGCCGAAGCTGTTCGCCAGGACGTAGGCCACCGGCAGGCGCAGCGCCGAGAATACCGTGCCGATGACGAGCGGCGGCACGGTATTGCCGGCCCCGCTGAATCCGCCTTCGACGACCAGTTCCAGAAAGCCCACGAGCCATGAGGCCGCCACGATGCGCAGATAGACGGACGCTTCGGCGACGACCGCCGGATCGTTGGTGAAGATGCGAATGAGCGGTTCGATGGCGACGAGGGCGGCGCACGACAAAACGATGATCGGCAAGGCGGCCATCGCGCAGGTCCGCCAGACCAGCCGTTCGGCGTCGTCGGGACGATGGGCGCCCAGATACTGACCGGTCAGCGACGTCGCGGCGATGGCGAAACCCACGGAGATGAAATAGGGGAAGGCCTCCATGCGGTGGCCGAGTCCCAGGGCCGCCAGCGGCGCGGGCCCGAACGGTGCAAGGATGGCGGTCAGGCCGAGGTAGATAATGCTGAAAAACACGCCGTTGGCGGCGATGGGCAGGCCGATTCGGCCGATGCGGGCCGCGTCTTCCCAGTCGAGGCGGAAGAAAGCGCGGCCCGTCCACGCTGGAAATAGACCTCGCCGGCGCAGAATGTTCACGCCCAGAACGAGCGCGACGATGTGACAGAAAATGGTGGTCAGCGACGCGCCGGCCAGCCCCAGACGGGGAAAGGGGCCCAGGCCGAAGATGAACAGCGGATCGAGCACGGCGTTGACGCAGACCATGACGCCGGTGAGCAGAAGCGGCGTGCGGGTGTCTCCCACGCCGCGAAAAGTGGCGAAGACGGGCAGGGTGAGAAAAACGATCGGCAGGCCGAGCAGCCACGGGATCAGGTAGCGCGCCGCTTCGTGCTGCACGTCGTCGCCGAGCCCCAATCCGGCCAGCAGCGGTTTGCCGATCAAGGCGTAAATGAACGAGACGGCGACGGCCGAAAGCGCGGCGACGACCAGGATCGGACGCAGGTATCCGGCGATTTTTTCCGCCTGCCGCGCCCCGACGGATTTGGCGACGAGCGTATTGGCGGCGACGGAGCACATCTCGGCCACGGAATGGGCGATCCAGATCAGATAGGAAGCGGCGGACATCGCCGCGAGCGGGACCGCGCCGAGTTTGCCGATCCAGAAGGTATCGACGAGGTAGTAGAGCGACTGCACGAGCATCGCGCCCGCCGCCGGCAGCGCGAGGCTCAAAATCGCGCGGTTCGGCGAGAGCGCCGTGAGGTCGCGAGCGACGGGCGTCGGCGGCATCGAGGTCCTGGCTCTATGGTTTGAGCGCGACGGCGCGGCGGGCGTGGCCGTCGATTTTTACGGTTATCGGCCGTTCCAGACGGACGTGGCGCACGCCGTCCTGTTCGCGAACGGTGGGCTGTTCGGCGAGCCAGGACCAGTCGATGAAACCATCGTCCTTCCCGTGGCCGACGGACAGATAGCCGACGCCGAGCGACGTGATGTTCTGGAAGAAGTGCGAGCCTTGCGACGGGTCGATGCGGAAGTCGGGAAGCGACGCCTCCACCATCACCCGCGCGCCGGATATCTGCGCCCAGCCGACGCCGATGCCGAGCCACGGATCGGAGGAACCCCAGCGGCCGAAGCCGATCAATACGTAAGGCCGGCCGGTTTCGACGAGCGTCTTGTTGAACTGGCCGACGGATTCCGCGATCCGCCCCAGATTGCGCCGGTCGAAAGTTTCCGGGCGGACGTAGACGACGTCTTGAATGTCGGTGAACTTGCTGTTGCCGAGCGCCATTCCGGTATAGAGCCAGGCGGCGGCGCTGTCATGCTCGTCGATCGCCACGGCCTGCCGCTCGCCGCGCGAGATCAGCGGACGGATTTGCAGGATGTAGAATTCCGACTTCCGAGGCGGCTTGTTCAGATTGACGACGAACTCCAACTCCACCGGGCAGCCCATGGCCCCGGAAAAAACGGCGAACAGTTCCTGCAAGATCTCGCAAAGCGGAAACTCGCGGTACTTGAGAAGGCCGGAAAAGGTGATCAGTCGCGGGCCCTGGAGGGAGAGACTGTCGCGAATCACCTCGTCGTGCGGCGAGTAGACGCTGGCGATCATTTCCAACTCGCCGTCCTGCTCCGCTCGCGCGAGATCCAATAGCGAGAGCGTATCGTCCGGGTCCATGCCCACGAACGCCGTGCCGGCGTCCATCTTCAGCGCGTAGAACTGGCGCTGGCTGTTGTCGAGCCAGTCGCGCGGCGAGGCGAACTGCGGCAGCACCTGCGGCTGGCTGGGGCAGAAGCGCAGGACGGACCCGCCTTCGACGACGAATTTGCCGAGCCCGAGCCCGACGTGGGCCACGCCTTCCTCGGGAGTGAGCGGGCCGAAGGGATAGTAATTGTAAGACTGCCCGACGCCGGAAAAGGTGGGGTAGTAGTAGCCCGAATGGTTTTTGCCGATCAGTTCCTGGATGACTACGGCCATCTTTTCCTGCTCGATGCGGTGGCTTGTGGCCGCGAAGTACGCCTTCGGATTCGGCCCGAAAGTCGAGGCCCAGACCATCTTGATCGCCTGCAGGAGACGGTCGAGGCGCGCGCTTTCGGAGGTCACGTTGTTCGGCAGCATGTACGTCGCGTAAAGACCGGCGAAGGGCTGCAGGTGCGAGTCTTCCAGGATGCTCGACGAACGCACGGCCAGCGGCCGATCGTTCTTGCTGATGTAGTAGCGCAGATTGTCCACCAGATCCTTGCGGATCGAGCCTTTCATGAAGCGCTTGGCCAGTTCGTGCACGTCGTCGCATTCGATGGCGAAGCGGCGCAGGCCGTTCTCGTCCAGGAAGGCGTCGAACTCGCCCGCGCCGATGACGAGCGTTTCCGGCACGTCGATTTTCACCTCGGGGAAATGTTCCTGGAATTTCACGCGCGAGGCGAGGAAGCGCACGAAGGCGATGCCGCGTCCCTTGCCGCCCAGCGAACCCTGGCCGACGTGGGCGAAGCTGCCTTGATGGAAGCGGCGGCGCGGCGAATATTCGGCGACGATGTCGCTCTGGCGCGCCGCGAGCACCTTGCTGATGACGCCGACGATGTATTCGCGCACCTTCTCGTGCTCGGCGAAGTCGCTGACCCGGCGCGGCCGCAACTGATCGGCGATCGTCACCTCGGTCCGCGCCATCAGCCAGTTGGAGATGTGGTTGCGTTCGGCGTGCCAGATCAGCGAGGCGATGGGAATGGTTTTGAGGTTTTCCAGGAGATCGTAAACGTTTCTCGCCCGCGCGATTTCGCGCCCGTCCAGATCGCGGAAAACGAAATCGCCGAAGCCCATCTGGTTGACGAGAAACTCGCGCAGGTCGTTGAGCAGCGAGGGCGAATTCTTGTCGAGGAACGACGCGCCGAGGGAGAAGGCGCGCCACGCATTCTCCGCTTCGGCGGAGTGGAGCACGACGGGAATGTCGTTTTGGTCGTCCTTGATCTCCTTCGTCAGATCGAATCCGGCGTCGGCGTTTTTCACGCCGTCGCGCCAGAAACGGACGTCGGAAATCACGCCGAGCACGTAACGGCGGTATTTTTTATAGAGGGCGATCGCGTCTTCGTAGGATTCCGCCAAAAGCACCTTGGCGCGCGAACGCATCCGAAGCTGCTTGTGCAAATCGTTGAAACCGTCGTCCATCAGGCTGCGCGTCAGGTTCATGATGACCGTGTACATCAGCGGCAGAAACGAGGAGTAGTGCTCCACCGAGTCTTCCACCATGATGATGGCGCGCACCTGGCCGGTCTGGGTGTCGTGATCCACGTTCTCCCGGTCCTCGACGAGCTTGATGATCGCGAGGAGCGTCTGCGGGTCGTTGTTCCAGAGGAAAACGTTGTCGATGAACCTGCGCTCCGGATAGGGCGGAATGCGTGACAGTTCCGCCGGATCGGACACCAGCAGCACGATCGGCAGGTCGGGTTGAAGCTGCTTCGCCTGCTCGGCGAGGATGAACGGGTCGCTGTCGCTCAGTCGCGTCATGAGCAGCACGAGATCGATCTGGCCGTTCTGAATGGCGTCCAAAGCGGTCTGGGCGCTGGAGACGCGCTTGACCACCGGCGGTTCGGTGAGCCGCATGCCGACGTACTGATTCCAGATCTGCTCCGAGAGGCTCGAATCCTCCTCCAGGATGAAGGCGTCGTAGAGCGTGGAGACCAGGAGGATGTTGCGCATGCGGCGGGGCATCAGCGAGCGATACCCCGCGAAGCGGCTTTGATATTCGTCGATGGTCGTCATGCGGCGGCTCCGAAAAATAAAAACCCCCGGTTTCCCGGGGGTCCCAAGCTAACACGGATCGACGGTTTACACAACGCCCTGGGCGAGCATGGCGTTGGCCACCTTGAGGAATCCGGCGATGTTCGCGCCGGCCACCAGGTTGCCCGGCTTGCCGTAGGCTTCCGCCGCCGCCGAGGAGTTTTTGTAGATGTTGACCATGATCTGCTTCAGCTTCGCGTCCACTTCCTCGAAGGTCCAGGACAGACGCATGCTGTTCTGGCTCATCTCCAGGGCGCTGGTCGCCACGCCGCCGGCGTTGGCCGCCTTCGCCGGACCGAAGGCCACCTTGTTGTCGAGGAAGATCTTGACCGCTTCCGGCGTGGACGGCATGTTGGCGCCCTCGCCGACGGCGATGCAGCCGTTCTTCACCAGCGCCTGCGCCGCCTTGGCGTCGATCTCGTTCTGCGTCGCGCAGGGCAGGGCGATGTCGCAGGGGATCGTCCAGATTTCCTGCCAGTTCGGATTGAACGTGGCGCTCTTGCACTCAGCCGTATATTCCTTGATGCGCTTGCGCTCGACTTCCTTGAGACGCTGGACGAGGGCGAGCTTCTTCTTGTCGATGCCTTCCGGATCGTGGATGAAGCCGTTGGAGTCGGACAGGGCGATAACCTTGCCGCCCAGTTGCGTGACCTTCTCCGTGGCGTAGATGGCCACGTTGCCCGAGCCGGACACGATGACCTTCTTGCCTTTGAAATCGGTGTTGCGGGCGTGCAGCATCTGTTCGACGAAGTAGGTGAGGCCGTAGCCCGTGGCCTCGGTGCGCGCAAGCGAGCCGCCGTAGGTAAGGCCCTTGCCGGTGAGCACGCCTTCGAAACGGTTCACGAGTTTCTTGTACATGCCGTAAAGGAAGCCGATTTCGCGGCCGCCCACGCCGATGTCGCCGGCGGGCACGTCCGTGTCGGCGCCGATGTGGCGGAACAGTTCGCCCATGAAGCTATGGCAGAAGCGCATCACTTCGATGTCGCTCTTGCCCTTCGGATCGAAATCGGAGCCGCCCTTGCCGCCGCCGATCGGCAGGCCGGTGAGCGAGTTCTTGAAGATCTGCTCGAAGCCGAGGAACTTGATGATGCTCAGGTTCACCGAGGGATGGAAACGCAGGCCGCCTTTGTAGGGGCCGATGGCGCTGTTGAACTCGATGCGGAAGCCGCGGTTCACCTGGACTTCGCCGCGGTCGTCCACCCACGGCACGCGGAAGGTGACCTGCCGCTCGGGCTCGACGATGCGCTCGAAAATCTTGGCGCGTCGAATTTCGGGCTCTTTCTCCAGGACAGGCTGGATGGACTCGGCCACCTCGTGTACGGCCTGCATGAATTCGGGCTCATGAGCATTCCGGTCTTCGATTGCCTTGAGATTGACAAAGCTAGACATGGACAGCACCTCCTCCTCAGGATTCCATCAAGGATTCCGCAATGACCGGGTCCACTAAGCCGACCCGACTAGGCGTCCGAAACCGTCCGGATTTATAACTCCGCCAGATAGGGACTGTCAAAACTATTTTTTGTAGTAACGAGGGCGAAAATGCTCTAAAATGCACCTCGTTCGGTAAACAGGTATAGACTTTCCATCGGCCATTATCCAAGAGGTGAACCATGCGGAAAATCTCCCCGCTCTTTAGCAAGATTCCGTATCTCCTCGCCTTTTTTGTCATTACCGCCGCGATTGGGTTGGCGGCCTGCGGCTCCGGCGACGACGGCGCGGACGGCGACGCGACCCCCGATGGCGACGTTCAGGAAGATGGCGACGCGGAGGCGGACGCGGACGGCGACGCCGACGAGGAGAGCGGCCCACGGACGCAAATAACGCTTTCCAATGGCGATTACGCGCTCGATATCGACGCCGAGGCGCTCACGATCGCGTTGAAGCGCGGCGAGGCGACGCTGCTGCGTTTCGCGGCCGATGGCCTGCGGCTTGGCGTGGTGGACGAACTCGACGACGCCTTCAACTACGATCCGTATCCGATGCTGATCGACGATCCTTTGGCGCGAACGCCCGAAGGATTGGCGTGGCTTGATGCAACCGCCGCTGAATTGCAAGACGCTACCGCCGCTGCCGAGGCGCGTGTAACGCTGCATTACGGCGATAATGTAACCGCAGAACTTGTGTTCACGGTTTCCGGCGAGGGACGCTTTGAGGCGCATCTTACGCCGCCGGGCGATGCGCCGGTGGCCTATTTCCGCTTGCGGCCGCGCGTCGATCCGCAGGAAGCCTTTTACGGCCTCGGCGCTTACGAGGACGACGTGAACCATCGCGGCAAGGTCCGCGCCATGCAGCTGGAACTCGCCGACCTGGAGAGCAGCTACAACGAGGCGCATGCGCCCGTGCCGTTCGTCATCGGCACGACGGGCTGGGGCCTGTTCGTCGAGAATCCCTATCCCGCCGCGTTCGCGCTGGCGGTGGAAGAAGACGATCTCGTCGAGGCGGTCTTCGGCACGGGCCTAGGCTCGCCGAGCGGGCTGACCTTCCATCTTTACGCCGCCGCCCATCCGCTCGACGTGACGAAGCGCTACTACGAGACGACCGGCTATCCGAAGCTTCCCGCCCGCTGGGCGCTCGGCCCACTGGTGTGGCGCGACGAGAACAGGGACCAGGCGCAGTTCGAAAACGACCTGAATACGATGCGCGACCTCGATCTCGCCTGTTCGGGCGTGTGGATCGACCGGCCTTATGCGACGGGCGTCAACGCCTTCGACTTCAACCCCGGCAAGTTCCCCGATTCGACCGGCATGATCCAGACGGCCCACGACCTCGGCTACCGCATGGCGCTCTGGCACACGCCTTACGTCTCCAACGACAAGGAGTCGTCGGACCGCACGAAAGAGCTGCACGCCGAAGCAGAGGAGAACGGCTACTTCCCGCCCAAGGCAGGCTTGTCGCTCAACCAATGGGACACGCTCATCGATTTCACCAATCCCGACGCCTACGCCTGGTGGCAGGACCTTGTCCGCATCTACACTTCGGCGGGCATCGAAGGCTTCAAGCTCGATTACGGCGAGGATGTTGTCCCCGGCCTGTTTGGTGCGCGCAACATGTGGGAGTTTTTCGACGGCTCCGACGAGCGGACGATGCACACTTACTACACGCTTTATTACCATCGGGTTTACTCGGAACTTATGCCCGAGGACGGCGGCTTTCTGCTCGGCCGCGCCGGCAAGTACGGCGATCAGGTCAACATCAACGTCATCTGGCCGGGCGATCTGGACGCCACGATGGCGCTGCACGGCGAGGAGAGCACGGATCGCGACGGCGGAACGTACATCGCTGTCGGCGGACTGCCGGCGTCGATGATCTACGGCCTGACGCTCGGCCCCTCGGGTTTCCCCTTCTACGGCTCCGACACGGGCGGCTATCGCCATTCGCCGCCGGACAAGCAGACTTTCGTTCGCTGGTTCGAGCAGACGGCGCTCTCCTCGGTGATGCAGATCGGCACGTCGTCCGACGACGTGGCATGGGAACCGACAGAGGAAAACGGCTTCGACGCGGAGTCGCTGGAGCTGTACCGCGTCTTTGCGCGCCTGCATCTGAGGCTTTTCCCCTACGAGTGGACTTACGCTAAAGCGATCGCCGGAACCGGCCGGCCGATCCAGCGTTCGCTCGGCCTCACCTATCCGGAACTCGGCGCGCACCCCTGGGACATCTACCTGTTCGGCGACGATCTGCTCGTCGCGCCGGTCGTGTTGCGCGACCACGTCTCGAAGGAAGTGATTTTCCCGCCGGGCCGCTGGGTGGACTGGTTTGACGGCGAGGTCTTCGAGGGCGGCCAGACGGCGACGGTCGATGCGCCGCTGGGCAAGCTGCCGCTTTACCTGCGCCAGGGCGGGATCGTGCCGCTGTTGCGGCCGACGATCGACACGATGTCTCCGACGACCGCCTCCGAGCGCGTCGATTCCTATGCCACGACGCCCGGCGTGCTCTATCCGCGCGTCTTCGCCGGCGAGGCGTCGGAATTCGTTCTCTTCGACGGCGCGCGGCTGACGCAGGAGCAGACCGCGACGGGCGTGGCGCTGTCCTACCGGGACGGCGAGGAATTTCAGTTCGGCGCGCTCTTCGAGGTAGTGGCCGTCGGTTCGGCCAAGCCGTCGAGCGTGACGTACGACGGCGCGGTGCTGGAGGAGAAGGCGAACCTCGCCGAACTTGAAAGCTCGGCCAAGGGATGGTATTTAAGCGCGGAAAACGGCGGTTCGTTGTACATCAAAATGGAAGCGGGCGAACATGAGGCGGAAGCGGCCTGGTGATCGCCTGCGGTCCGATTCGTTTTTCCTAATCGCGAGGAGCCGATGAACATTCACGAACATCAGGCGAAGGAGCTTTTCCGTCGCTACGGCGTGCCCGTGCCGAACGGCGGCGTGGCCTTCACCGTCGAGGAGGCCGTCGGCGTGGCCGAGCGGTTGATGTCGCCGGTGACGGTGGTCAAAGCGCAGATCCACGCCGGCGGGCGCGGCAAGGGCGGCGGCGTCAAGCTGGCCCGCTCGCTCGACGAGGTGCGGGCCCACGCCCAGGCGCTTCTGGGGATGACGCTGGTGACGCCGCAGACCGGCCCCAAGGGCCGCGTCGTGAAAAGGCTGCTCGTCGAGGAGGGCTGCGAGATCGCCCGCGAACTTTACGTCGCGCTGGTGCTCGATCGCGCCACGGGCAAGCTCGTGGTCATGGCCTCCACCGAGGGCGGCGTGGACATCGAGGCGGTGGCGGCGCGCACGCCGGAAAAGATCCAGCGGGCCTACGCTCCGGTGATGTACGGCCTGCAGGCGTATCAGGCGCGGCAGCTCGCCTTCGGCCTCAAGCTCGAAGGCCCGGCCGTCAATCAGGCCGTGGCTTTGCTCTTGGGAATCTCCCGGCTGTTCGTGGAGCAGGACGCCTCTCAGGTCGAAATCAACCCGCTCGTCGTGACCAAGGACAACCGGCTTTTGGCGCTCGACGCCAAGATCAACTTCGACGACAACGCCCTGTATCGGCGCGGCGAAATCGCCGCCTTGCGCGATCCGAACGAGGAGGACCCGAAGGAGGCGGAGGCCGCGCAGGCGGGTCTTTCCTACATCAAACTGGACGGCGGCATCGGCTGTCTGGTCAACGGCGCGGGATTGGCGATGGCCACGATGGACGTCATCAAATACTACGGCGGCGAGCCGGCCAATTTTCTCGACGTCGGCGGCGGGGCCAACAAGGACCAGGTGACCACGGCGTTCAAGATCATTCTCTCGGACCCGCACGTCAAGGCGATCCTCGTCAACATCTTCGGCGGCATCATGCGCTGCGACACGATCGCCGAGGGCGTGACGGCCGCCGTGCGCGAGGTCGGGCTCAAGGTTCCGCTCGTGGTGCGGCTCTCCGGCACCAAGGCGGCGGAAGGGCGGGCGATCGTCGCGCAGTCGGGATTGTCGCTGATCTCCGCCGAGACGCTGGACGAGGGGGCCAAGAAGGTGGTCGCGCTGGCGAAAGGGGGCCGGGCATGAGCATCTTGGCGGACAAAAACACGCGCCTCGCGGTGCAGGGCATCACCGGCAAAAGCGGCCAGTTCCACGCTAGGCTGATGGCGGAGTACGGCACGAACGTCGTCGCCGGCGTGACGCCGGGGCGCGGCGGCGCGAAGCACGAGGGCGTGCCGCTGTTCAACACCGTCCACGACGCCGTGCGCGGCGCGGGGGCCAACGCCTCGGTCATTTTCGTTCCGCCGCCCTTCGCGGCCGACGCGATCATGGAAGCCGCCGACGCCGGCGTCGAGCTGATCGTCTGCATCACGGAGGGGATTCCCGTCCTCGACATGGCGCGGGTGAAGGAATTTCTCGCCGACAAGCCCTGCCGGCTGGTGGGCCCGAACTGCCCCGGCCTGATTACGCCCGGCGAAGCCAAGCTCGGCATCATGCCGGGCGAAATCTGCGCCAAGGGCCGCGTCGGCATCGTCAGCCGCTCGGGCACGCTCACCTACTCGGCGGTGCGGCAGATCACGGCCCTGGGACTCGGCCAATCGACGGCCATCGGCATCGGCGGCGATCCGATCACCGGCTTGTCGTTCGTCGATGTGCTGGAGCTTTTCGAAGCCGACGGCGAGACGGAGGCCGTCGTGCTCATCGGCGAGATCGGCGGTGACGCCGAGGAACGCGCGGCGCGCTTCGCGCGCGACAAGATGACGAAGCCCGTGGTGGCCTTCGTCGCCGGACAGACCGCCCCGCCGGGACGGCGCATGGGCCACGCCGGCGCGATCGTCTCCGGCGGCCAGGGCACGGCGGCGGCGAAGATCGCCGTCATGCGCGACTGCGGCCTTCGCGTCATCCCCATCCCCACGCAGATCGGCCAGACGGTCGCCGAGGTGCTGGGGGCGAAGAAGGCCGGCTAACTGGCCCGGAAACTTCTTGGCAGAAAGGCTTTACGTATCAATTCGGGAGGCGCCAGGTGATGGATTCCGCCTCGGTGAATGCGGGGTCCGCGGTGTTCCCTGTGACCTTCGGACCGTCGATTTTCGCCAGCAATCCCGCGCAGTCGCTATAAAAATAGTATATGACCTGGGACTTCTCGGTATCGTCAGTCGTCAGTAGCTGGGTCTGGCGGATTAGCAGGACGGAATGCTCGCCACCGGGGAGTTTAAGGGTCCCCATCGCAATGGCTTCGAAGGTCTGCACCTGCTCCTGTATCGTGGAGCTTTCCAAGATCACACTGACATTGCTGACGCGCGATTGACCGGTCGTCATGCCGGACCAGAGTTGGACGATCGCCGGATCGATGTCGGTGATCTGACCTACTTCCGGATCGGCCGAAACGATGGCGGTCAGACCGGCCTCTTCGCCGTTCCAGGAGATCAGCGTAATCATCTCGGAACTTCCCATAAAACTAATCGACCAGGAATAGGCATCGGGAACGGCGTCCGTCCACCATTCTTCGATATTCTCCGGGCGGCCTTCCTCTATCGTGCTGGCTGGAGTCAGACTGGAAAGGTCCCAGGTCGTCGCGGAAAAATCCACGCCGTGAAGCGTGGATCCCACCTGGCCGGAGGTGAAGACGCCCCGCCAATCGAGCAGGGCCGTGATTTCGTCGGCCGTCAGCACGCCGTCGTCGCATCCCTCATCGCCGTCCGCGATCTCATCTCCGTCTGCTATCTCATCGCCGTCGGCGGTTTCGTCGCCGTCTGCGATCTCATCGCCATCGGCGGCATCCCCATCCGCCTCCTGGTCCCCGTCGTTCGAGTCGTCCGACCCGCCGCCCAAACAGGCCGCGAGCAGAAGGGAAAGCCCAAGCGTCAAGGCAATCATGGAAAGGCGGCGAGTCATCGTAGATTTCCTCTCTCTCGTCAGGAACGAGACCGTTTCGTTTAATTTGGAGAACTATTGCGAGGAAGGATAGACGAAATCGAGCGAGATGGGCAAGGATTTAATGTTTTGAATTTTTCCGCGAAATTGACACTCGGGATATCCAGTGCTAGCTTTCAACCGTTGGGCTTCGGCTTGCCCCCAGAGTAAACATTGTGTCGAAACGCGCTCGGATAGCCATTCAGATATTTTCGGCCCTGGCCATTCTGGCCGCGCCGCAACTGGCGGTTTGCCTGCTGCATTATTCCGGGTTGTCGTCGGTTCTTGAGGCGGAGTTCGGCTATTTCCAGCAAGCCGCCGTTCCCATCTCCGCTTTGCTTGGCAAGGACGCGTCGCCCCAGGCCGACCCTCTATCCAGGGAAACCCATCATTTCAACAATGCGTCGTTCAAGCGGCGGATCGAATACGGGCTGGGGCTCAACCCCATAAGCGCCCGGCCGCCGATCTTCGAACATCCGTCCCTGCGCTTCCTTCCCGTGAAGCGTCACCTCTTCTCCCGCGAGGAAAACGATTCAAAGCCTCCGTCCGATCTTTTCGCGATGCGTTGATTCGTTCACGGCTTCGTTGAAAAGAAACCGGCGCGCCTGCGTCGCCATGCGGAATGCCCGAGCGACGAGGCAAGCTTCGAGACAAGGAGAGGTCGCTCATGGAATCGACGTTCGTAAAAGCCATCGTCGCGGTGGTTGTGATCGTTGTTCTGTTCGGTGTGGCGCCCTTTTTGCTGCTGAAGAAGGGAAATAAAGGGAACCCCAACGAGGGCGGCCAGGATACGGACGCCTCCGCCGATGCTTACTCGGGCAAGAAAAAGCCGAAACTCTAAGAGCGCAGGCCGACAGGATTGATTGGTTTTAGAACTTATCCCGATAGGGGGGGCGATCTCATGAATGGACAAGGGGCTTAAGCCCCTTGTCCAGCCTATTGAGATAGTTCTTAGAGCAGGGCCGCGTAGGTCGGGGTGGAAATCGCCCCGGCCTACCGCTTACTTTAGACGTGCGACCCGCTTGGCGATTGCCTCGCGGATCTTCTTGTAGCTCGGCGGCGGCCCTTTCTGAAGATCCTTGCCGTCGAGTAAAACAGTGTCCGCGACGCCCCACTCGGCGACGGCGCTCCGTTCCGCCGTGTCGATCTCGCGAAACGCCACCTTGTCGCCGAATTCGGCGGCGGCGCGCTTGGCGCGCTCGTAGACCAAGTTCTGCGCCATGCACCAGCCGCTCGAGAAAGCCGTGATGTTGGCTTTCCCCGGGACAGGCTCGGGTCGCTTGCCTGTTTTGGGGAACCAGCGCGGCGGCCGGGCGTCGTCGGTGAAAGGTTTCCAGAGCAGGACGGCCATACCTTGACGATCCGCCTTGCGGTAGCCGTGCTTTTTGAACCAGGAGGCTTTCATCCAGAACGGCAGCCAGATTCCCCAGGCCGCCATGCCGCGCGCGCCGAGCCGCTTCGCGTCCTGTTCGGCGGCGGCGATAAGCGCGCTGCCCATGCCGTGGCCCTGGAAGTCGCCGCGCCCCTGTTTGTAGCCATGCACGAAGATACAATAGATGAAGTAGAGTCCCGAGCCATCGACGTGCGAATGCTCGATCGGCCCGTATTGAATCATTCCGCCCTCGGCGCCGTTGTCGTCCACGGCGAGCTTGGCCCGCAGCCCGAGCTTTTCGCTGCGGTCCAGCCACTGGCGGCGTTTCGGCCCCGCTTCCTTCGCCTCATCGGACCAGTCTTCGAGGCAGAGGCAGAAGAGGTCTTTCTTGTTCTCGGGGAGGTCGATGATTTGCATGGTTCCCGCCCTCTTTCATGGAGAAAGGTAACGCGCCGGCGTGAAGGAAAGCAAGAAAATGGGGGGAGGGGAGATAAGCCAACCTACATCAGGGTAATCCTTACTCCGCTGGTTCCTCGAATCTGAAGAAACATCCGTGAGCGTGTGCCATGCCTGGAGCGAAGCGACAGGCATGCGCCCTGAAAGCATGCTTGTCGCAGGCTCCAGCTTGTAGGATGGGTAACAAGTTACCCATCCTGCGCGAATCTAGAGCCCCTCTATCCCCTCCACCACCTTCTGTATCGTCTCGTCCGGCGTCGAAGCGCCGGCGCTGACGCCGACCTCCGAAATCCCCGTGAACCATTCCGGGTCGAGTTCCGAAGCGTCGGAAACGCGCTCGGCGCGCGTGTGGCGGCGGGCCAGTTCGACGAGATGCCGCGTGTTGGCGCTGTGCGCGTCGCCGACGACGACAATCAAGGGCAGCGTCTGAGCCAGCGTCAGCAGCGCCTCCTGCCGCTTGCGCGTCGGGCCGCAGATGGTGTTGTGAACCGCCGCGTCGGGCCGCAGTTCCGCCAAGGCCAGCGCCACGGCGTCGAAAGTCTCGATAAGCTGGGTCGATTGGGCGACGAGCGTCACGGCCTCGGCCCGCTCGACGCGCTTCTTCAACTCGGGATCGCGCAGTTCCAGCGGCTCGCGGATGACGACGACGTCCTCGCGGCCGTCCTTCAGGCCGATCGCCTCCGGGTGCTCCGGTTCGCCGCAGACGAGGACGAGCGCGCCCTTGGCATGGGCGGCGTCGATCTCGTCCTTGATGTGCTGAACCATCGTGCAGGTGGCGTCCACCACGCGGCCCGCCTGCCGGCAAAGCGCGTCGCGCTCGGCGGTGGTGATGCCGTGGGCGCGGATGACGATCGTCCCCGCCGCCTCCGCCGGATCGTGAACCACGCCGACGCCCTTGGTTTTCAAGGCGTCCAGCGCCGCCTGATTGTGGATCAGTTCGCCGTAAGTGAAAACGGCGTCGCTGCCGGCGGCTTCCGCTTCGGCCGTCTCGATGGCCCGCCGGACGCCCATGCAGAAGCCGGCCGCCTCGGCGAAATGGATCTTGATGCGTCCCATCTTATTTGGCCACGACATTCACGAGTTTGTTGGGCACAACGATCACCTTTCTCACCTCGCCGGTGATGTGCTTGAGCACCTTCTCGTGGGCCAGCGCCATGCGCTCCAGATCCGGCCCCGGCGTGTTGAGCGGCACGAGCAGTTCGCCGCGCAGCTTGCCGTTCACCTGGAGGATGATGGTCGTCGTCTCATCGACGAGCTTTTCCGGATCGTAGCCGGGCCAGCCTGCTTTAAATACGCTGTCGTTCGCGTCGGTGTGCCCCAGCGTCCGCCACAACTCCTCGGCCGCGAACGGCGCGAAGGGCGAGAGCAAAACGACGAGCGTTTCCAGAAGCTCGCGGTCGCGCGCCCCGGCCGAGCGCAGTTCGTTGATGTAGGTCATCAGCTGCGCGATCGCCGTGTTGTAGGAGAGCGTCGGAATGTCGTCCGTCACTTTCTTGATCGTGCGGTGCATGAGCCTTACGCAGGCCTCGGGCCGCACGTCGTTGACGCCCTGATTCACCCAGTCCCAGACGCGCTCGACGAAGCGCCGGCAGCCGACGATGCCCTGGTCGTCCCAGTCGCCGCCGAGCGTGTAGGGACCCAGGAACATCAGGTAGAGCCGGAACGTGTCCGCGCCGTAGCGGCCGATGAACTCGTCGGGATTGACCACGTTGCCCTTGCTCTTGCTCATCTTCTGGCCGCTCTTGGTGATCAGCCCGTGGGCGCGGAACGATTTCGTCGGCTCCTCGAAATGCAGATAGCCGAAGTCGTGCAGCGCCATGGTGATGAAGCGGAAATAGAGCAGGTGGCCGAAGCTGTGCTCCTTGCCGCCGATGTACATATCCACCGGCAGCCACTTCTTCGTGATCGCCTCGTCCACGACGCGCTTGTGCTGGTTCGTCGAGGGATAGCGCAGATAGTACCAGGCGCTGTCGAGGAAATTGTCGGAAACGTCCGTTTCGCGCCGCGCCGGTTTGCCGCAGGCGGGGCAGGTGGTGTTCACCCACGCCGCGTTTCGCGCCAGCGGGCTTTTGCCCGAGCCGTCGGGGATGTAGTCGTCCGACTCCGGCAACAGGACGGGAAGCTGCGACTCCGGCACGGGGACGATGCCGCAGGCGTCGCAGTGAATCATCGGAATCGGCGGGCCCCAGTAGCGCTGGCGCGACACGCACCAGTCGCGCAGGCGGTAGTTGATCGAGCGGCGGCCGAGCTTTTTCTCCTCCAGCCAGCCGCAGACTTTCTCCACGCCCTCGCCGTCCGGCGTACCGGTGAAGGGGCCGGAGTTCACCATCTGGCCCGGGCCGGCGTAGGCCTCGCCCAGATCGCCCTGCGGCGCGCCGTCGGGCGCGATGACCTCGCGGATCTCCAGCTTCATCAGCTTGGCGAATTCGTAGTCGCGCTGATCGTGCGCCGGCACGGCCATGATCGCGCCCGTGCCGTAGCCCATCAGCACGTAGTCGGCGATGAAGATCGGCACGCGCTCGCCGTTGACGGGATTGATGGCGTAGCCGCCGGTGAAGACGCCGCTTTTTTCCTTGGAGAGCTCGGCCCGCTCGAAGCTCGACTTGCGCCGGGCTTCTTCTTGGTAAGCTTTCACCGCGCCGCGCTGGGCGGCGGTGGCGATCTTTTCCACCATCGGGTGCTCGGGGGAGAAGACCATGTAGGTCACGCCCCAGAGCGTGTCCGGCCGCGTGGTGAAGATCTCGAAGGATTCGCCGTTTTCGAGGTGGAAAGTCACCATCGCGCCGATGCTCTTGCCGATCTTGTCGCGCTGAACGGAAGTGACGATCTCCGGCCAGTCGATGACCTCCAGGTTCTTCAGCAACCGTTCCGCGTAGGCGGTGATCTTGAAAAACCACTGCGCCAGTTCGCGCTGCTCCACCTTCACGTCGGCGTGCCGCTCGCAGAAGCCGTTTTCCACCTGGCTATCGGCGAGGACGGTCTTGCAGGCCGGGCACCAGTTGACCGGCGCGGTACGCCGTTCGGCCAGGCCGTGCTTGTAGAGCTGGAGGAAAATCCATTGCGTCCACTTGTAGTAGTCGGGCTCGGTGGTATCGACGGAATGAGTCCAATCGAACATCGCCCCCAGTTTTTTAAGCTGGTTTTCGCGGAAGTTGGCGACGTTCTCGCGCGTCAGCTTCGCCGGATGCTTGCCTACTTTTAGGGCGAAGTTTTCGGAGTGGATGCCGAAAGCGTCGAAGCCCATCGGCTCGAAGACGGTGTGGCCCTTCTGCTTCATGTAGCGGCCGTAGATGTCGGAGCCGATGAAGGCGAAGCAGTTGCCGACGTGCAGGCCCTCGGCGGAAGGGTAGGGGAACATCATCAGGTTGTAGAAAGGATTCGGCGCGTTGGCGAGGTCGATGACGTAATCGCCGCGCTCTTCCCAGATCCGCCGCCACTTGGATTCGATCTCGTCCGCGTTGTAGGGCCTGCTCATCCTTGTCGCCTCGTCTTCGCCTGGCTTATGCCCGCTTCCGGTACGGCCGATTTCCCATTTTTTAGGGGGAATTCCCGGACCTAAGCCATTGAGTAGAGCTTGGTTTTATGCAAGGCGGGCGGGCAATGCAAGAACTTTCTTCACATGCGGCCAATAGTTTCTGTATCATGGCGCATTCTAATTACGCCAGGGGAAGGGAGCCGTACATGCCCGAGCTCAAACGCCTGATGACCGCCGACGACGTGAAGGATCTTTCTCCCGAAGAACGGGAGCGCTGGTGGTACGAGAACGTCTACACCGGCATGGGCGATTCGATGAAGCAGCTCACCTGGCGCGCCGTACTGATGGGGGCGCTGTTGGGCTCGTTCATGTCGCTCTCCAACCTCTACATCGGCCTGAAAACCGGCTGGGGCCTGGGCGTGGCGATCACGGCAAGCATCCTCTCTTACACGATCTGGACCACCTTCTACAAGGTGGGACTCGTGAAGTCGAAGATGACCATCCTGGAAAACAACTGCATGCAGTCCACCGCCTCGGCGGCCGGCTACTCCACCGGCGGCACGCTGATCTCGGCCATCGCGGCCTACATGCTTGTCAACAACGCCTCGATCTCCACCAACATCCTCTTGGCCTGGGTGTTCTTTCTGGCCATCCTGGGCGTGACCCTGGCCATTCCGATGAAGCGGCAGATGATCAACATCGAGCAGTTGAAATTCCCCAGCGGCGTCGCGGCGGCGGAGACGTTGCGCGCCCTGCACAGCGAGCAGGGCAGCGGCCTGTCGGCGGCGAAGGCGCTGGGCGTGGCCGGCGTTCTGGGCGCGATCGTGGCTTTGTTGCGGGATCTTTTCGAATGGCTGCCCGGCCAGATCGACGCCTTCGGCAAGCGCATGGCGGATCTGACGGTGTCGGTCGAAGTGTCGCCGATGATGGTGGCGGCCGGGGCGATCATGGGCCTGCGCGTCTGCTGGAGCATGCTCCTGGGCGGCTTCATCAACTATGTGCTGATTGTCCCGGTGATGCTGGACAGGGGCGTGATCCACGACGTCGGCTACCGCGAGATCGTCAAGTGGAGCCTGTGGGGCGGCGCGGCGTGCATGGTCACTTCCGCCCTCCTGAGCTTCGGGCTTCAATGGCGCACCGCCATGCGGGCCTTCTCGGGCGTGACGAACTTGATCCTGCGGCGCAACGATAAGCCCAAGGTCAAGGATCCGATGGAGGAAATCGAGGTGCCGGGATCGTGGTTCATCTGGGGCGCGATCGTCGGCGGCGTGGGCGTGGTGGCGATCATCGCCTGGTTCTTCGGGACGCCCGCCTGGATGGGCGTGCTCGCCGTCGTCATGAGTTTCTTTCTGGCCCTGGTCGCCTGCCGCGTGGCGGGCGAGACGGACACGACGCCCGTGGGCGCGATGGGCAAGATCACCCAGCTATTCTATGGCGCCATCGCCCCCCGGCAGATGAACACGAACCTGATGACCGCCTGCATCACGGCCGGCGTCGCCGATTCCGCCTCCGACCTGCTCTACGACCTGAAGAGCGGCTATCTGCTCGGAGCGAATCCGCGCAAGCAGTTCCTCGCCCAGATGGCCGGTATCTTCCCCGGCACGCTCATTTCCGTGTATTCGTTCCAGTACGTTGTCCACAGCGCCGAGGTGCTGGGCTCCGACAAGTTCCCCGCGCCCGCCGCCCAGACCTGGGCCGGCGTGGCGAAGCTGTTGGGTCAGGGCCTGGAGTTTCTGGACCCGACAATGCGCTGGGCCATCCTTATCGGCGCGGTGGTGGGCGTCGCGCTGCCAGTGATGGAGCGGCTCTTCCCCAAGGCTCGCGCCTTCATCCCCTCGGCGATGGGGCTGGGGCTCTCTTTCACCATTCCCTTCTGGAACAGCCTGTCGTTCTTCATCGGCGGCCTGATCGGCTGGATCATCGAGAAGAAGCGCCCGAAGATCGCCGAGGACTATACGATCCCGGTCGCCTCGGGCGTGGTGGCGGGCGAATCGCTGACCGGCGTGGGGGTCACGATCTACCAGAACGTGATCGCGGGAGGGTAATCCTCCGGCGAGGATAATTGACCAGCGAGCGCGTAGATGTATAACAAGTTATCCATCCTACACAACTTGGCCAACCAGTCCACCCGCATCCGAATGCGAACCCACCGAGCAATGCGTATGGCGCGTGGAAGAGAGAGGTCTTCCTGCTCTTCCCGTGCAAACGAGAACAAGGAGAACTCCGTGAGCTTTGAACTTCGCACAGAACATGGAACGCTCGAACAGATCGCGGTCGACCCTCGGCATCGCCTCTGGGATCACTATGTGGAGATAGTGGCGCAGTACATTGAGACGCATTGGCCGGAAGCTCTCGAAAGCACGACGCGGAGCGCGTTTCGGAAGCAGTACGATGAGGAACTGCGTCGCCGCATCGACGAAGGCGGGCGACACCTTATCCTTTGGCGCCGCCACGAAGCGACGGTTGGGTTCGCCGATGCCTATGTCACCGGAAGCGGTCGGCGAAAGGAGCTCAACGTCGCCGAGTTTTCCGTAGTGGAAAGCATGCGAAGAAATGGCTGGGGGCGACTTCTGTTCCAAGCGTTGCTGGATGTCGGCCGTCGTGCGGGAACGCACAGGGTGGTCGTGGAAGTCGACAAGCCGATGCCTTCGAATGCCTTCTGGCAGGCTGTTCTTGGCGCTTGCGACGCTTCCGGAGAGCGGAACGTGTACTCGGCGCCCCTTAAGCTGGGCGAGTGGCCTGCTTGAAGGTGTGGCATGCCTGGAGCCCTGCGACAGGCATGTGGAGTGAAAACATGCTTGTCGCAAGCTCCAAGCATGGCACGCCCCCCCGCCTGGAACAGGCGTCCACCGCCTAGCTCAAGTTATGGAGTTATGTGGATGGGCAATTTTCTTGCCCATTAAAAACGGAAAATGATGGGCTACGCTGTTTCACGGCGTGACCGCCAGCCTCAAATCCGCATCAACCGGCAATTCGAAAAGCGTGTTTCGCAGCAAGCGGGTGGAAAAGAAGAGGATTTCCACGTTCTCCACTTCGCCGGTCGTGGGGTTGAGACGGGCGATCACCTCGTCCCCAAGCTCCTCGCTTTCCTGCTCTGCGTAAGGAGGGCGCTTGCTGATGTACAGGATGTCCGCTTCGCGGTCGTATTCAAACGTCAGTTTCTGGCCCATTCAATCTCTCCCTCGACCAGCTTCCTGGCCATATACGCGGTGATGATCCAGTGGCGGCCCGCCGGGTCGGGTTCGGAGACCACGACCACCACGACGCACTTGCCTCCGTGCAGATCATCGAACCACCTTGAAAAGAGCCGCGCCGAACCGAAACGGCGGCTATGGCGCACTTGGTCGGGATCGGCCAGCGTCCGGGCGACTCTTTCCCGATGCTCCGGCAACAAATCGGGGTGTCGTCCGGAGATGTGCTGTTCTCGATCCTCGCTCAATTCTACGTCACTCTTCAGATAAGGACAAGGCAATCGGATCATGATTCGGTCCTTTGTCGCCGCTTTGCTGGAGCAGGCGTCCACGCCTGGTCCTAAACGTTTAGGAGCAGGTCTGGAGACCTGCTCCATCGCTAGGGAAAGAAGCCTAGTCATACAAGTAGACACCCTAACTTATCCAACTCCGGGGTGTCCACTCTTTCCGGGGAAAATCATGACGAAGGATGAAGATTCGGCCGGACACATGCTTGTCGCAAGCTCCAAGCATGGCACGCCTCAAGCAGACCTCGGATGGAGCACCGTTGCACCGTGCTCCACACGTTCCTCTATCAGAGCGGAATTTCCAGCTTGGCGATCGTTTCCTCGATCAGCCTGGCCGACTTCTTGAGTTGCGCTTTGCCTTCGTCGCTGATCGGAATCTCAATGACTTTCTCGACGCCGTTTTTGCCCAGCAGGGCCGGCACGCCGATGAAGTAGCCCTTGATGCCGTACTCGCCCTGCAAATAGGCGGCGACGGGCAGGATGCGGCGGTTGTCGCGCAGGATGCACTCCGCCATTTCCACCGAGGACGCCGCCGGGGCGTAGAAGGCGCTGCCGGTCTTGAGATAGTTGACGATCTCGCCGCCGCCTTTGCGAGTGCGGTCGAAAATCTGCTCCAGCCGCTCGGGGGCGATCAGTTCGGTGACGGGAATGCCGTCAACGGTCGAATATTCGGGGAGGGGCACCATCTCGTCGCCGTGCCCGCCCAGAACGAGCGCCTGCACTTCCGAAGGCGAGACGTTCAATTCCTCGGCGATAAAATAACGCAGCCGCGCCGAGTCGAGCACGCCGGCCATGCCCATGACGCGCCGGACGCCGAAGCCCGTCGCCTTCCAGGCGACGTAGGTCATGATGTCCAGCGGGTTGGAAACGATGATGACCTTGGCGTTCGGAGCGTATTCGGCGATCGCTTTCGACACCGAGGCGACGATCTTGGCGTTGATGTTGACGAGATCCTCGCGGCTCATGCCCGGCTTGCGCGGCAGGCCGGCGGTGACGATGACGACGTCGGAGTCTTTCATCGCCGCGTAGTCGTTGGAGCCGACGATGTTGACGTGATACTGGCGCAGCGGCGCGCAGTGCTGGGCGTCGAGGCTCTTCGCCTGCGGCATGCCGGGGGCGATATCGACCATCGCCACGTCGGCGAGGTTGCGCTCGGCGGCGTAGAACGCGGCGGTGGCGCCGACGTTTCCGCTTCCTACGATCGTTACTTTGGCCATGGCGTCCGTCCCTCCCTCAGCCGATTTTCGCCGCGAACGGTTTTTGGAACTCGACCGACCGCTTGAAGGCCGTTTTTTCCTCCGCCGTAAGCTGTAGCTTGTAGATCTGCTTCACGCCGCCTTTTCCGAGCTTCGCCGGCACGCTGGCGCATAGCCCTTCCGCGCCGAATTCGCCGCGCAGTTGGATGGAGACCGGCATGATGCGGTTGGCGTCCTTGGCGATGGAATCGATCACCGCGCCCACCGCTGCGCCGGGCGTGTAGAAACTGGAGCCCGTTTTGGCGAGATCGACGATGAGGCTGCCGGCCGCCTCGGTCTTCTGGAGAAGCTCGGAAATCTGCTGCTCTTTGAGAAACTGCGACAAGGGCAGGCCGGAGACGCGGCAGTACCGTTCCAGAAACACCATCTGGCCTTCGGCGTGCGTGCCGACGACCATGGCGTCGATGTCGATGGGGTCCAGGTTCAACTCGCGGGCGATAAAGTGGCGGAGACGGGCGGCGGAAAGCATCGCGCCGACGCCGATCACTTTCTCTCGCGGCCATCCGGTGCTCTTCGTTACGGCGAGCGTCATCAGATCGACGGGTTCGGTGAGCACGACTACGATGGGGGGCTCGGGCTTCTTGTATTCGGCTTTCAATCGCCTGGCGATGTCGGTGACGACAGGCAGATTGTCGTCGAGCAGATCCGTTCGCTTCATGCTCGCCCGGCGCGGTTTGCCGGCGGCGATGACGAACACGTCCGCGTCCAAGAGATCGGCGAAGCGCTCGACGCCGATGATCCGCCGGTCGTAGCGGCGCAGCGGGGCGGCCTCGATCAGATCGAGGGCCTTGCCCTTGGCGCGCCCCTCGACGACGTCGTACAGCATGACGTCGCCCGTGCCGCGCTCGGCGAGCGCGAAGGCGGTGGTGATGCCCACGTTGCCGCTGCCGATGATGCCGATTTTCATGAGCCCCGTCCTCCTCCCGTGTCGGGCCGCGACCGGAATCGACCCGAATAAACCATTTAATTCTGGATACGCTTTATCCTACTCCGCAACGCCCCCGGCCCGTCAAGACCGTTGGTGTTTGCAATCATCCTTGATGATAGGGGAACCAGCCGGAAAAATTCCTATAAAACGCCCGGAAATGAAACGGCCCGCGCGAGGCGGGCCGTCGATTTGAAAAAAATGTTTGCTTCAGATGCGCTGCCGCCGTTTCACGGCGGAAAGCGCCAGCAGGGAAAGGAGCAGGAACCAGCCGGCGGCGGGGGTTGAGGCGCAGCCGCCGCTCGTGCTGCCGTCGGTGACTTCCGGTTCACCGGAGGTTTGGGAGTCGCCATCCGGGAGATCGCCATCCACGCCGCCAAGGTCGCGGCATTGGCAGGCTTCCACGCCTTCCGACAAATCCAGCCCGCAGCTTTTGAACGGATGGCCTTCGTCCGCGCAGTAATCGGCGCAATCGACGACCGTCCATCGCAGCTCTCTGCACTCGCAGATCGAATGGCCGTCCGAAAGGCAGGCGGGGGCGTCGATCGGCTGGCAGGCGCCCGTGCAGGCGTCGGGGTCCGGCGTGTCGCCATCGGTCCCGTCCGGTTGCGGCAAGCACTCGGCATCCACGCAAATTTCACGCAAACCGCAGGTTTTCTCTTCCTGCCACTCCCGGCATCCCAGTTCGCCCGGAACGCATTGCTCGACGGTGTGATCGTCGGAGCAGCGCTGCTTGCCCTCGTTGCAGGCATGTTCGCAATCGGCGCATTGCCCGTCGAGGACGCAGGTCTGCTCGTCTCCGCAGCGGCTGGTGGACCAGCTTAGGCAGCCGAAACTATTGATTTCACACGATTGAACCTGACTTGCGCCCAGGCATTTCCGAGCGCCTTCCTCGCATCCGGCGGAGCAGTCCATCGCTTCGCGGATGGCTTCCACGACGGGAGTTTTGATCATCGTCGAACCGTTCCAATGCTGGCCGTCGTATTCGAAGCCGTGGGAAACGATGCCGACGATCTCGTATGAACCGGTGTCTTCGTCGAGAATGAAGAAATTCGGGCCCCCGGAGTTGCCCTGGTAGGTGTAGGCGTCGTGATAGATGATGCTGCCGTAAACGCCGGCGATCGTCCCTTCGACTTCATACATGTAATTTCCGTCGCGCAGGTCGCCGGGATAGCCGGCGATATGGACGTTTTTACGGTTGAAATAGGAATCCCGCGCCGTTGCGGAAACGAGATCCATCCATTGCGTGCGCGAACCCATGTCGCGCGTCAGATGCATCACGCACCAATCATGATTGAATTCCTCGTTCCAGCGCGGGTTTTTCCATTCGTCGGGGATCCATAGTTCGTCGGCCTCGGTGAAGCCGAACGGACGCTCATCCGTGCCGTTCATCGCCGGAATGACGTAATCGACCGACAGTATCCCCTCCGGAATGCCTTGGGAGGCGTCGTTGCTGTAGCAGCAGTGGCCGGCGGTAAGGGCCACGGTTTCGCTGAGCATCATGCCGGAACAGGCCGCGCCGTATTGCGTGCCGGGAATCGACATGAAGAGCTTCAGCACGGAACTATAGGGGAATTCAGTCGTATCATTGATGGGCGTGCGCGTATTGCTCCGGGCGCGAACCTGGGGCCGATCGAAGGGGAGACTTGGCGCCTCCTGCGACTCAGGGAGGAGTTCATCGATGGCGAACTCGAAGCGCGTCTGCTCGCCGGTTTGCAGGTCGATCCGCCAGACAACGGCGTTCGGGGAGGCCAGCGGCCGCGCGAGCATCGCCGGATCGCCGGATACGATCATGCGCATCGGCTTGTAGCATTTACCCTCGACGAACTGGCAATCGCCGAGTTCCAGACGTTTGGCCAGTTGCGCTGACGGCTCGGCCCACGAACAAGGGGGGAACGCGGAAAGGGTTGCTGCCAGGGCGATGCAAAAGACGTACAGCTTGGACATGGGCGCCACCTGCAAAGAATCACTAAAGCGTTGCTTCTATTCCTTGGCCAGCCCGACGGTCATCGAGGGAGCATCCTACTCCCGGAACGGCGCTTCGCCAATGGGAAAATTGACGCTCGCGAAAAATCACTCCAACACCGTCTCGACAACCGGCGTCAGCGGTTCGGCCGGGAAGGAGACGATCGCTTCGGTCCAGCCGTCGTTGCGGCGGTGAACGAGTTCGCCGCCCAGTTCCAACACCACATGTCGGCAAAACGCCAGACCAAGGCCGCTGTGATGATCGGGTTCGCTGGTGAAAAAGGGATCGTACACGCGCTGGCGGTCGGCCTCCGGAATGCCGGGGCCGTTGTCGCGCACGCGGACCTCGGCCCGGCGGCGGCCGTCCGGCAGGGTTTTGTAACCGGCGCGGACTTCGACCGCCGGCGCGGACGACTTCCGCGCCCAATGCGTGGCGTTGTCCAGGAGATGGATGAACACTTGCGACAATCGGCTGGGAACGCAATCGACGCGCGGCGAGGGGGCGCCGTAATCCGATGTCACGGCGATTCCGTCGCGCCGGATGCGGTCGGCGAGGATGGCCAGGGCCGGTTCGACAAGATCGCGGACCGGCGCCGACGCTCGTTCGGCCTCGTCAGGGGGCTCCAATCCGTCCAGGGCGTCGAAAAGCGATTCGATCGCCTCGCGGGCCACGTCGCGCTCGCGCTGCATGGCCGCCCGCTTGTCGGGAGGCAACGCCGGGTCTCCGAGCGAATCGGCAATGCGCAAAAGCCGTTCCACCGGCGGCACGAGACCCTCGACGATCTTCGCCCGCAGGTCGCCCACCGCCGCCAGGTTGGCCGCGTCGCGCATTTTGATTTCGGTGGCGATGTTTTCCGTTTCGTCGCGGAAGACGGCCAGCATGCCTTTGAGATCCGCCTCGTCGGTCAAGCGGGCCAGGTTCACGCGCCATTTTCTCGGTTGTCCCTGCTTGGTCAGGCCGGTGAAGCGAACTTCGCTCGGCGTATCGTCTCTCTCCATCTTCACCGTCACCTGCGACATGACGCGCGGGCGATCCGAGGACGCGATCAGCGTCGTGTAGTGGAGTTCGCGCAGATCCGCTAAACCGTAGCCCGTGAGTTCCAGAAAGCGCCGATTCGCTTCGCGCACGAATCCTTTCGAATCAAGCAGCACCACGGCGTCCAGCGTCCGTTCGATCAAGGCGTCATATTTGGTTTTGGTGAAATGCAGAGAGCGGGATAACTCATCCACCGAACGGAAAATATCCAAGGAGCGGTAGACCGACTCCCGGGCGTCGGCTTCCCGGGCGCTGTACCAGCCGAGGAACGGCGCCAGCGCCGCCGCCATGACCAGCTCCGTGGCGGCCCGGGAGAGCAGGGTTCCCCAGAAGGCGGGATTGTCGTATTCGCTGAAGGTGGTGACGACGATCGCGTCCGCCACCAGCGCGGCGGCCATCGAGAGAAAAATCCTCGCCGTTTGCGAGAGGCGCGGCAGACGATTCAAAAGCGTCTGGTAAACGATCACCACGACGAGCATGTCCAGCAGGAGCGAAAGCGACAGCCAGATGGTTTCCTTCCAGTAGAGCGTGGTGAACGGTTCGGGCAGCGCGTAGGGAAGCTGCGGCGAAACGGCGAGCATCGAATAGGTGAGGATTTCCAGAAAGAGCAGAAAGCCGGTCAGTGTGACGACCGAGACGATGAGCCGGCGCGCCAGCTTGAGGCCATCGACGACGTAGACGAGCAGCAGGCCGGAGAAAATCGCCGAGAAGTAGGCGGCCGAGGACACCGGCAGGCGCAACGAACCGACGGAGATGGCGTCAATGTCGAGGCGCGTCACCCACCACATGTAGACGACGACGCCGCCGATGAGAACGAAGAAAAGATCCAGACCGACCCGCCGCCGCAGGCGATGCGCCCCGATCAGGGCGAAGAAGATCCCGTAAGCCTGCAGCGCCAGAAGCAGGAGCCGAAGGGTTGTGCTCATGGCGAATCATTCACCGCCTTCATCCAGGTCCACGCAGCAGCGGAAGCCGACAAAATCGCTGCTGCCTCCCATTTCGATCGAGTCGAAGCAGGTGGTTGCGGTCAGGCCTTTGCCGGACATCGCTCTGTAGCCGTCGCCGTCGGTGGCGAGCACGTATTCGCCGGCGTTGCCCGCCATGTCGAACGCGCCGGTTTCCGAGATGCACGTATACATGAATCCGGTTGCGGTCTGGCCGAGATAGGGCAATGGCGGGTCCCATCCGTCCTCATTGCAATAGCCTTCCTTATGGGCGGAGCCGTAAGGATAGATGTTGTTGCTGGAGCCGGCGCAGGCGGCGATCCATTCATCCTCGCGGCAGAGCCGCTTGAAAACGAGCGAGCATTCCGTTTCGGCGTCGCTGGCCGTGAGGTTGGTCCAGGGCGCGTAGCCCGGTTGGCTGATGGGCGAATCCTGATGGACGTAACAGGAGGCGGTGGTCTCGGTGGCGGAGCTGCATGTGGCTTCGTAGCGATCGATGCAGACGTTGTCGAAACCGGGCACGGGCACCATGCCGGGCGGGCACGGTTTGTAATCGCAATAACCGCGTTCCAGGAGGATTCCGAAGCCGCCTTCGTTGCGCGTGAAATCGTCGTCGTTGTAGCCCACGAAAAGCGTGGCCTGGGACGTGGCGATATAAGCCGCCGGATCGCCTAGATAGAACGGCACGCCGGTCTCGCCGAATTTGCCGATCGCCACCCAGCGCGGCACCGATGGCATCGGGCATATTGAACAAATGCCGCCGCCGCCGCCGTCGGCCGGGACGCAGTCGAAATCTTCCGTCGTCTGGGCGCAGCCTCCCGGGTCCAGAAGGATGGCTTCGTGGTTCAGCAGCAGAACCTCGCTGTTTGTCCACTGCTGTTTGCTGGAGGCGGTGATGCTTTGCTGTTGGCAGAGATCGGTGCAGCGGGTCGGTTCGGAGCCCGGCTCGGGCGGGCAGGGCACGACGTTGTCTTTCAGATAAGCCGCCTCCGCGGCGCGCGCCGCGCGCGGCGCGAAGTAGATATTGTCCACGTAGCCGTGCAGAAAGCCCGATGCCTCTCCCGTCGCCGAAACGCGCGCGCCGATGGAGATGTCGCTGACGTTCGTATCCAGCAAGTATTTTTCCGGGAGCGTGGCCGGCGAACCTTGCAGCACGCCATTGACGTAGATCTTGATTTGCTGGCCGTCGAAGGTGGCCGTCACCGTGAGCCATGCATCGCGGGAAATATCGCCGCCGCGCAAGCTTTTCGTGGAATCGCCGATCTTCAGGCGAACGATGGGCCGGCTTTCCTCGATCGCCAGTTCGAAAACGGGCGGATCGCCCTTCGACAGAATCACCTCGTTTCCGGGATTCTCGCCGAGCAGGAATACGTCGGCGCTGATCGTCAGCGCTTCGCTTGCCTGAATGGCGGTCGCGGGAATGATCATCCAACCCGATTCGCCGTCCAGCAAGGCCACGCCGTCGCGTCCTTCGACGGACGTGAATTCGGCGCTGCCGCGATTGAGTTCCTGGGAGCAGGACATGTCGGGCGAGGCGATCTCGGAATGGACTTCCAGAGTATAGAGACGTCCGCCTCCGTCGGGAGAGCAGACTTCATTGATGCAAAAACCAGCATTGCAGACTTCTTCCGTTCTGCAGGGGAATTCGATATAGCCGGTTCCGTCGGGTTTGCAAAGCAGGGCCACGTTGTCGAGACAACTGCGTGTGTCGGCCTGGCAGGTCGGACTTTCGCAGATCCCTGTCACGCAATTGCAGAATTCGGGCTCGTCACAGGCAATTTGATCAAAGCCGGAGCCGTCTGAGCGGCATTGGCGCGAAAGAGAAGGGCTCAGGCATTCGGCGCAATTGGGATCGCAAACCATGCCGACAGGCGGGTCCCCGCATTCGGCGCACTCGATGTCGCCATCTGTGTCGCCATCCGTGTCGCCATCCGTGTCGCCGTCTGTGGGATTCTTAGGGACGCAACGATTGTTGACGCAGATCTGGTCGGCGGCGCAGTCGTCGCAGCCGAGCCGGCACTGGCCGTAATACGGGTCGCAATACTCGCCGTCGGGACACTCATCGTCCTCCATACAGACCACGCAACGGCAGTTGGAGACGTCGCATTTGGTTCCCTCGGAGCAGTCGTCGTTCGACTTGCAACAACGGATGCACTCGCATTTCGCCGAACAGAATTCGCCGGCATCGCACTGTGCGTTATTCGTGCATTTGCAGGAATTGTCCGACTCGGCGGAATCGCCGTCGTCGTCGCCGACCGGCGAATCGGACGAGCAAGAGCAGCCGACCGTCAGCCACAACGCAAACGTCAACGCATACAACAACCCAATAAACCCGGATCGCTCACGCATGAATGGCTCCCTGTTCTTGTGGCCTTCGAATCTGGACCGGAATGAGAATCCCATGCACGACGCCAAGGCGTGCGTCTTCTAATAATACCTAAAGCGGGACGAAAAAGTAAAGTCTTGCAAATGGGTTAATGGGATAAGGACTATCGGAAATCCCCGTCTTGCCCAATAGCCCCTCCTGATAGGGACTCCTGATAGGGCGGCTTGACAATTTCGGGGACAGCTTCCATCATCGGCAGAGTCAGCCGTATTTTTGGCTTTTATGAAGAACTTGTAGAGGTTGCATGAGCCAGATTCCCCCGATCGACGCCCCGCGTTCCGCCGTCCAGGGAGAGGCCGAGCGCGTTGATATCAACCTGGGCCATGCCTGCAATCACAAGTGCGTGTTCTGCATGCAGAGCGAATCGGGGATTGAGCAGAAGAAATGGGTCTCACTCGATAAGCTAAGGGAAGAACTTCGGTTTTATGCCGAGCAGAAGGGCGTGCGCTCGCTCGGACTTTTGGGCGGCGAACCGACGCTTTATCCCTGGCTGGAGGAAGGGCTGATCTTCGCCGGCGAACTCGGCTACAACGACATCACCATCAACACCAACGGCTTCCGTCTCGGACAATGGGAATTCGCCAGCATGGCGGCCGAGCGCGGCATCCGCCGCTACTGCCTTTCCATTCACTCCGAAGACCCTGCCGTGGAAGATTTCCTCTCCGGCCAGAAAGGCGCATTCGTCCGCAAGATGCGCGCTATCCGAAACCTGACGAAGCTCAAGGCCTCCGGCATGCGGGATCTGACGATTTCCATCAACGCCGTGCTCAACAAAAAAAATCTCCCCACCCTCGACCGCTTCGTGAAATTTTTCAAGCATCTGGGAATCGTCGATATCCGCTTCAATTTCATCCGGCCGGAAGGCCGGGCGGCTGGACGGAAAGATATCGTCTGCACCTTTTCCGAGGCGATGCCGAAACTGATGGAACTGGTGGCGCTCAACGGTCGGGAATGGAAGATCAGGCTTTCGTTCGGAGAAATTCCCTATTGCGTCTACCGGTCGGATTTTTTCAAGATAGAGCCGCTTCGCCGCGCCTATATCGGCGAGTACGTTGACCGGCGGACCTTCGTTTCCACTTTCGGCAACACGCCGGGCCCCCTTTCCGACAACGACGGCCACCAGCGTTTCATCTGGCAGGATTTGAAGATGAACAAACTGAAAAGTTTCGTTTCGGCCTGTACGTCGTGCGCCTGGCGGGAGGTGTGCGGCGGCGTCTGGACGAACTATCTGGAAATGTACGGCGACAAGGAATTCCGCACCCTGACGGAATAGGCGTTGCTAACCGCCCTGTTTCATTCGTTTCAACCGCAAATCCATCCCGGTCTTGAAGTCGGCGACGGCGGCCGAAAGGATGGCGTCGGTCTCGGAGTGCTCGAAAGGCTCGCCGCCGAGGAGCGTCGCTTTGGGCGCGCTCCGGCAGGCGTCGAAAAGCGGTGCAAGCCTCGCGGCTGAAACCACGCCGCCGCGGCCGAGGGCCGAGCCGGCGAAACAGAAGCGGCAGCCAAGCGAGCAGGTCTGCAAAATCAGGAAGGTGACGCTCGGCGGGCCGGCGGGGGAAAGCGGCGCAAGGGTCGGCCTCGGCGGTAGAAGTCGCTGAAAGCATAGGGATTGGCCGCCGCTGTCCCGGCCAGCAGATCCGCAAGGCTAAGCTGGTTGGCGTGGTTTGGCATGGTCTTCGATCGCCTACCATAAACCGCTTGCGCCGTTCGCGCAATGCGACGGGCAAGGCGACGGAAAAAACGAGATTTTTATTTGCTCTCTTGACGCGTCGCGGCTACACTCCTGGGCTGTTTCCGCCGGAAGGACCGGCGAAAGCTATAGACGTGCAATTGCGACAGGACACTTGACGATGACGACCGAGAATCGGGAGCCGACGTTTGATGAGCTTCTCAACGCCGAGGAAGACCGGGTTGACGCTTACCAGTTTCAGCCCGGTGAGACCGTCGCCGGCAAAGTGGTGATGATCAGCGGCGACACGGTATTCATCGATTACGGCGGCAAGGCCGAGGCGTGGGCCGAACTGGAGCAGTTCAAGGACGAGAGCGGCGAGGCCAAGGTCGCGCCCGGCGACGCGGTGGAACTGAAGATGCTGGAGATGACGCGGTCCGGAATGCACCTTGGGCTGCATTTCACGGTCGGCGCGGCCGGCGGCGTGGGGATGCTCAAAAATGCCCACGAGGCCTCCGCGCTCGTCACGGGCAACGTGGTCGGCATCAACAAGGGCGGCTTCGAGGTCGAATTCTCGGGCACGAGGGCCTTCTGCCCCTTCTCGCAGATGGACATCGCCTACGTGGAGGACACCTCCGTCTTCCTCGGCACGACCCAGGAATTCAAGGTCATCGAATTCGATTCGTCCGGCCGGCGGATTGTCGTCTCGCGCCGCGCCGTTCTTGAAGAGGAGCGGGCCAAGAAAGCGGAGGAAACGCGCGCCCGCCTGGAGATCGGCGCCGACTTCGACGGCGCGGTCGTGCGGCTCACCGAGTTTGGGGCGTTCGTCGATTTCGGCGGCATCGAGGGCATGGTCCATGTGTCGCAGATTTCCCGCAAGCAGGTGGCCAATCCCGGCGAAGTATTGAAGATCGGCGACAAGGTGCGCGTCCGTGTCGTCAAGCTCGAAAAGGACGCGAAAGGCAAGGAACGCATCGGCCTGTCGATGCGCGAACTGGAGCCCGATCCCTGGCAGCAGGAGTTGCCCTTCCAGGAAGGCGACCGAATCCAGGGCGTCGTCCGGCGGCTGGAAACGTTCGGCGCGTTCGTCGAAATCGCCCCCGGCGTGGACGGACTGGTGCACGTTTCGGAAATCGCCCGCGAGCATGTGGCCCATCCGAAAGACAAGCTTGCGCCCGACCAGACGGTTGAAGTGGAAGTGATCGAGATCGACATCGAGCGCCGCCGCGTGGGCCTTTCCATCAAACGCACCCTGCCGCTGCCGCCGAAGCCGGAAACGCCGGTTTCCGATGAGAAGAGCGAAATGCGCGCCGGCAACGTCATCCGCCGGCGCAAGGCGGAGGACGGCAAAGCGGCGGAAGCTCCGGCGGCGCTTGCAGATGGCGCGCCCGCGGTTGCTTCTTCCGATTTCTGGAAGGAAGCCGAGGAAGCCGAAACAGCCGTGCAAGCCAAGGCGGAGAAGACGGACAACCTGCTGACGCCGCGCATCGGCCTCGTGCTCAAGGGTATCGTGCGGACGATCAAGCCTTATGGCGTGTTTATCGATCTGCCGCAGTGCGGCGCGAGGGCGAGCGGCCTGCTGCACAACAGCGAGCTTCAAGGCGGAGACGCCGCCGCCAAAGCGCTCAAGGACGGGCAGGAGCTTGACGTCGAGATCATCCGCATCGACGAGAAGGGCCGGGTCTCGCTGTCGCAGCAAAGCCTTGTCACCCGCCGCGAGCGCGAGGAAGTGGAGCACTACATGAAAAAAACCGGCGGCGACGCCAAGCTGGGAGGCCGCTTGGGAGACCTGCTGAAGAACGTCAAGCTGGATAAGAAATAGCCCGAGAAAAATGTAGGGGCGGATGTAGCGTAGCGGAATCCACCCGTTGGTTTCCTCGCCCGGGCGGGTTCCGAAGCAAGGCCTCTTCACCCGCCCCTACGTTCCTTTTTCCGTCATGTCGTTCTAGCTGCTTCAGAACACATACCCCTTGGGGATCGCCACCACGCCGTTCTCGGTGGTTAAAAATCGTTTGCGGTCGTCCTCGGGATTGTAGCCGATCGTCGTCCCTTCCGGGACGTTCACGTTCTTATCGATGATGACCTTTCTCAGCCGGCAGTAGCGGCCGATATTGACGTTTTCGAAAAAGATGCATTCCTCGCTGTGCGAATAGCTGTTGATGCGCACGCCAGGGGATAGCAGCGAGCGGACCACCGTTCCGCCGGAAACGATCACGCCGTTGCATACCAGGGATTCGATGATCTGCCCCTGCCGCTCATGTCCGCGCCAGACGCTCTTCACCGGCGGATTCTGCGCCTGATACGTCCGTATCGGCCAGGAGTCATCGTAAAGGTTGAACTCCGGTTCGACCGAGACCAGGTCCATGGAGGCTTCGAAATAACTGTCCAAGGTTCCGATGTCGCGCCAGTAGGCGGTTTTCTTCAGGTCGTCGCCCTCGAAGGGATAAGCGTAAACCCGGTAACGGTCGAGCATTTCCGGGATGATGTTTTTGCCGAAATCGTGGGCGGTATCGCGCCGGGCGTCGCGCGACACCTCCTGCGCCAGGGCGCGCGTGTTGAATATGTAGACGCCCATCGATCCCAGGCACCAGCCGGGCCGGTTGGGCATCTGCGTGGGAGTCTTTAGCTTTTCCTCGAAAGAGATGATCCGATGGTCGTCGTTGACGGCGCAGACGCCGAAGCGGAACGCCTCGGAGAGAGGGATGGGGATTGTCGATACCGTGACGTCCGCGCCTTTTTCAAGGTGGAAGGCCATCAGCTTCGAGTAGTCCATTTTGTAGAGGTGATCGCCGGAGAGAATCACCACTTGATCGGGTTTGTGCTTGTCGAGGAGATTGAAGTTCTGAAAGATCGCATCGGCCGTGCCGGCGTACCAGCGGTCGCGGTAGCGTTGCTGGGGCGGTACGGCGTAGATGAATTCGCCGAGTTCGGCGGAGAAGATGTTCCAGCCCTTGCGGATGTGCTCGTCGAGCGACTGGCTCTTGTACTGCGTCAAAAGGTAGATCCGGCGGAAACCGGAGTTGATGCAGTTGGAGAGCGTGAAATCGATGATGCGGTACATTCCTCCGAAAGGCACGGACGGCTTCGACCGGGGCTGCGTAAGCGGGTAGAGGCGTTCGCCGCGCCCCCCCGCCAGAATCATCGTCAGCGTGTTGCGATAGACGCCCGACCAGAACCCGCGCATGTGCAACCTGCCTTACTATCGCCGCTCTCGTTGCAAATAGAGCTATCTCGTCAGAAGCCCCGCCACTTTGCTCTTGAGTTCGGTCAGGTCGGAGGATTTCACGACGTAGGCGTCGGCCGACCAGCTCATGAAGTTTTCCTTGTAGTGGCTGTAGGCGCTGTTGATGATGATCGGGATCTGGTTGTTGCGGCTCAAAATCTCGCTCATCGTCTCGATGCCGTCCATCCCCGGCATGCGGATGTCGAGAATCACCAGGTCCGGTTTCACCTTCTGCACCAAGTCGATCGCTTCCGGTCCGCTTGCCGCAAGCGTCACGTCATAGCCGGCGTTCGCGAACTCGGCTTCGTAGAGCGTGCGGAGATTCGCCTCATCGTCAACGATAAGAAGCTTCTTTCTGGGGGTATCCGGCATGGTTGCCCTCCTTCAAATCCATCGGTATACGGATTTCGAACGTCGTTCCTTCGCCGAGCCGGCTTTTCGCCGAAATCTGGCCTTTATGCTGTTCGATTATTTTTTTGGTGATGTTCAGACCCAATCCCACACCCCGCGGCTTGGTGGTAAAAAAGGCCTCGAATAAGTGTGCCATATTTTCCTGGGCGATGCCAACTCCCGTGTCGGTAAACTCGACCAGGGCGACGCCGCTGTCCCGCCGGGTGCGGATCGTCACCTGACCGTTGCGGCCCATGGCGTCCACGGCGTTTTGAAGGATATTGATGAAGGCCTGCTTCAGCCGGTTGGCGTTGCAAGCCAGCAAAGGCAGTTCCGGATCGAATTGAGTGAGGATACGGAAGCGCTTGTCGGGGTTCTGCCGCTCGACGATCATCCGGCATTCGTCCACCAGCGCATTCAGATCCTGCGGCAGAAACTCCTCGCTGGCCATTTTCACGTAGCCCAGCACTTCCCCGAGGATGTCCTCCAGCCGTTTTGCCTCGTCGGCGATGATGCCGAGATACTTCTTGTTTTCCTCCGAGGGGCTCGTCCGCAACACGAGCCGCGCGAAGCCGCCGATGGCGGAAAGCGGATTGCGGACCTCGTGGGCCACCTTGCCGGCCATCTCGCCCAGCGCCGCCAGCCGTTCGTGACGCAGCGAGGTTTCCTGCATCCGTGACAGTTCCTTGTAGGAGTTCTTCAATTCCTCCACTTTGATCCGCAAGTCTTCCTGGAGTTGGATGCTGGCGATGCCGGAGGCGGCGCGGCTGGCGAAGCTGCTCAAAAACTGAATATCTTCCATGGTGATTTCGCGCCGCGTGACGGAGTTGTCGGCGATGATGATGCCGATGTGCTGGTCCTGCCAGACAAGCGGTACGGCCACGAATTCGTCCGAGTGGATGTGAGAGAGAACCGGCTGCAAAACGCCGTCCTCCGCTCCTCCGCGCATGTACAGATAGGGGCGGTTTTCCATCAAGCAACGGATGAGCGGGTGGCTGCGCTCGGAAAGCGGAATTTCGATCCGGCGCACCATTTCGTTCACGAAAAGATCGGCCTGCGCCCCAAGGATCTGCCGTTGGTGAATGATCTCGGCGAGCGTCGGGTGCTCGAAGAAGTGCTGCGAATAGATGCGGTGCGCTTCTTCGGGGCTCGACGGTCCGACCGCCTCGACGCCGGCCAGATTCTGCGCGATCGGGTTTACGAGCAGGAGAAAGGAGCGGTTGAAGCGCAGCCCTTCGCCGGCCGTCACCGCCACCAGAATGACGTCGGTGATTTCCTCCAGCGTCTTCGCGCTGCGGATGATGTCGTCCATCTGGAGGAGCTTTGTCAGCTGGATCACCTTGTGGGACAGCAATTGCTCCAGGTGGACGACCTTGCTGATATCGCGGATGATCAGCGAATGGCCGAAAGGCTCGCCGGCGCTGTTGTTCATCACCGTCTGGGTGACCGCCACGTCGATGACGCGCTTGTCCTTCGTGAACATGCGGGCCCGATGGTTGTGAACGAAGCCTTTTTCCTCGACCAGCCGATGGATTTCGTCGAAAGATTGCGCCGCCGCGCCGTCGGCGGGGAAAAGCATGCTGATGTGTTTGCCCCGCACCTCTTTTTTGTCGTACCCGAAGGCCTGCCACGCGCCGCGGTTCCAGGAATGGATTTCACTTTTCAGATCCAGAGTGATGACGGCATCCACCGTGTTGTCGAGCACGTTGGCCAGCAGGGTCTGTAATTCCTGCTTTTCGCGGAACGCCGCTTCGCGCGAGGAAATGTCACGGACGAAAACGATGAACGGTCCGGGCTTCTCCGCTTCGTTCGACAAATGCTGAATGATGATGGAGAAAGTCCGCCGCGTCTGGCTGTGTCGGTCGGTGAACTGCTCGCTGAAGAACAGCCGATCGCGCGGCGCCAGACAGGCGCGCGCCACGGGGCAACCGCCGCACAGCGTGCGGTCGATGGCGCGCGGGTGTTCCGGCGTGATGTCGTCGAGCGATTGCAGACAATAATCGATGTGGCGGATCTGTTTGTTGACCCAGCAGATCCGGAAATTGGAATCGACCACCATCGCGCCCATTTCCAGCCGTTCGAAAAGCGACTGGAGATGGCTTAAATGGTCGATCGCCCCCGAGATCCGCAGATCCAAATCAGCCATTCACGAGTTCCAGGTAAAGCTGCTTGTATTTCTCCGCGCTGACGTTCCAGGAAAAGTCGAGACCCATGGCACGCTTCATCAGCGCTTTCCATCGTTCGGAATCGTTATAAACCGCCAGCGCCTCGTCCAAAGCTCCAACCAATCCGTCGGTATCGAAGCTGTCGAAGAGGAAGCCCCAACCCTGGTCGGTTTCAGGCGCATAGTCCTGAATCGTATCGGCCAGACCTCCGGTTCTACGCGCCACGGGGATCGTTCCGTAGCGCAGGCCGTAAAGCTGGTTCAAACCGCAGGGCTCGAAGCGCGACGGAATCAGCAGCGCATCGCTGCCGGCCACAATCAGGTGCGCCAGTTCCTCATTGTACTCCAAATGGACGGCAAGGCGAGTCGGATATTTCGCCTCGGCCTCGCGCAAAGCGCCGGAATAGGCCGGATCGCCGGTGCCGAGGACGACCAGCAAAACGTCGCGGCTGAAGATTTCCTCCAGGGAGGCCACGATCAGATCGATGCCTTTTTGATAGACGAGCCGCGAAATGACGCCCACGACGGGCTGGCCGAGGTCGTCCGTCGGAAGGCGGCTTTTTTCCAGCAGCGCTTTCTTGTTTGCCGGCTTGCCGGCGAGGTTGCGGGCGGAATAGGTTTTGACGAGCCATTTGTCGTTGGCCGGATCCCAGGCGGCGTAGTCCGCGCCGTTCATGATGCCGCGATAATCCGCGCCGCGCGATTGCAGGACGCCTTCCAGGCCGAAGCCCGCGTCCGGACCGCGCAGTGTTTCGGCGGCGTAGGTCTCCGACACCGTACTCAGCTTGTCGGCGTAGACGATGCCGGCTTTGAGAAAATTGAGGCGGCCATAGAATTCCAGCGGTCCGCCGGGATGCGTCAGCGACGGATCGAGGCCGGCTTCGTTGACGTAACCGAGATCGCACTGGTTCTGATATTCCAGGTTGTGGATTGTGAGCAGGATTTTGATTTTCGCCAGCTCCGGCTCGGCGTTCGGCCCGCGCAACATCGCCGCAATAAGCGACGCCTGGTTGTCGTGCAAATGGAGGATTTCCGGTGTGAAGACTCCCATTTTCAGAAAATCGACCACCGCTTTGGAGAAAAGAATGAAACGCGTCGTAGTGTCGCCGTAAGTCATGCCGGAGGCAGGATCGGCGTAGACGCCGTCGCGGTCGAACAGTTCATCGCATTCGACGAAAAACACCTGAACCTTGCTCTCGGGAATGTTGGAGCGGAAATACTGGACGTTGAATTCGTGATCGCCGACGATAATCGCCTGCTCGGAAAGCCCGGCGATGCGGCGGATGTGAAACTTCCTGCGGTCGATGAAGCCATAAAGCGGCATGATGGCGCGGACATCGACGCCTTTGTCGAAAAGCGCCTTCGGCAACGCTCCCAGAACGTCCCCCAGTCCGCCTACTTTGGCGAACGGCCCCATTTCGGCTGTCGCCATTAGAACGCGCAATTTACGGGAGGCCATGGCGTGCCTGCTCCTTCCTAGCCGGCGCTGAAGACGTCGGGATCGATGACGGGGAAGATGTTGTCTTTCGCTTCCACGTCGGAAAGAAACGCGACGTCGATTGCGCCTGCTTTGATTTGGCTATAGAGCGTGTTGAAGCGCTCCAGATGCGCATAGGTCCGTTGAACGGCGTATTCCACGGCCGTCTTCGTGGTCATGATAAAGGCCCAATCGGAACTTTGCGCGAGCAGAAGTTCGCGCATCGCCTGTTTCACCGCCCGCTCGACGAGGGGATCCTTGCGGCTGGGCAGGTCCGCCAGTTCCATCATGCGATCGGCGGCCTTGTGCAGGTGCGGGTAGATCCAGTCGTTGGAGCCGTTGAGCCAGACTTCGTAATAGCCCTTGTCCCCCCAGCTCGACGCCGCCGGCACGGCCACCTGCTGCTCGGGATATTGCTCCAGGTAGTGACGGGGCGTGGTGAGTTCGAAAACGCCCTGGTCATAGGCGACCTTGCGCACGAGGTAGTTGATCCAGTCCGGTCCCTCGAACCACCAATGGCCGAAAAGCTCGGCGTCGTAAGGGGCCACGATGATCGGCTTGCGGCCGATTCCGCCCTCGATCCATTCGACCTGCTTTTCGCGGTTGAACATGAAGTTGGCGGCGTGCTGCGCCGCTTTTTCCAGCGCGTTGCGACGATTGTAGATTTCGCGGCGGTGCAGGTCGCTTTTCTGCGTGATGCGGAAATACTTCATGCCCGTGTTGACGCGGATGCCGTCGCGATGGATGTATTTGCCGACATACTCCAGCGGCAGATCGAAACCGACGTCGCGGTAGAATTCGCGGTAATCGACGTCGCCGGGATAGCCTTCCTCGCTGCTCCATACCTGCTTGGACGATTCGACGTCGCGCGCAAAGGCGGCCACGCCGGAAGGGCAAAAGATCGGCGCGTAGACGCCGGCCATGGGGCGCGGCTCGGCGAAGTTGATTCCGTGGGAATCGACGAGGAAATAACGCAGCCCCGCTTCGGCGAGGTAGTCGTCGAGCCCCTCGAAATAGCCGCATTCCGGCAGCCAGATGCCTTTCGGGTCGCGGCCGAAGACGCGTTCGTAATCGATCGCCGCCGTCTCGATCTGGCCGCGGATGGCCGCCGGCTGGTGCTGCATCAGCGGCAGAAAACCGTGCGTCGCGGCGCAGGTGATGATTTCCAGATTGTCGGTGGCCTGGATGTCCCTGAACGCCTGCAACAGGTTGCCGCCGTAGCGGTCCCAGTAGAACTGCCGCGTACTGATGAAAATCTCGCGATACATCTCCGCGAGCGGTTTGAATTCCGGGGTTTCGCGGGTTGTACGATCGATTTCGCGCCCGGAGAGTTCGATGAGGCTGTCCAAGTGCCGCAGATAGCGGTGTTGCAGGAATTCGTCTCCGAGCATGTTGGCCAGCGGCGGCGTCAGCGACATCGTGACTTTGAAGCCCACCCCGTCCTTCAGAAAACCGTCGAAGATGCGAAGCAGGGGGATGTAGGTTTCCGTCATCGCTTCGAAGAGCCACCGTTCTTCGAGGTGGTCCTCGTGCTCAGGATGGCGGACATAGGGGAGATGGGCGTGCAGCACCAGCGCGAGATATCCTTTTGTCATGGCTGTTACTTTCCCCCCTTCTGGTCTTCATGCCGCCAGGCGAGCGAGGTGCTTGTGCCCGACGTCCCGACTAAAGCACTTTCGTAGCCGGCGAGATAACGTGTCGGAGAGGCCGGCGCGAAGGTGGGGATGCCGCCGGCGGGAAGACCCTTCAAGGATCGCCGGCGGGGCAGGCCCTTGCGCGATTTGGGCAGCGGCTGCATGAAGGGGATGCGCGCGAAAAGCACTTCGCCGTTTTCGGAAGGACTGTTGGCCGGCATGCGAATCTCGCGAGAGGTCTGCAAGATTTTTTCTTCGCCGTCGATCATGGCGGAGATCACCAGCCGGTAGCCCGTGCGGCCGGCCAGTCCCCTGAAAAAGTAGTTTTTTGTGCGGCGATCTACTTCGTAGGTCGCCTCGTTACCGGCCGTTTGAAGCTTGAGCCGGAGCGGACGATTGGATTTCTCAAGCAGGCTCCAGGTCTCGGCCGAGTAGTCCCAGTACGCATAGGCCATGCCCGGGTCCACGGGCAAGAGCATCAAACGATCCTCGTTGTAGCTGAATGGCAGCATGACTTACCTTTCTCTGCGGTTTTCCTCGTAAATGAACCGCGCTCCTCCGGAGTCCTTCCCCCTCGGTCCGCGTTTGCGTCCGCTTCTTGTGCGGCTTCGTCCCGCCTTCTGGGTCTTAGCCGGTCGCGTCGTCGATCGTGATGATGATACTAAGAGCCTGCGTCTCTCTCGGCGACAGCCGGACCGGAAGCAGGATCCAGAGTGCCGACGCCTGATAGTTCCTGTCGAAGCCCGACTCGGACTGCGACAAGGTCTCGATCGCGTGCCACATCATAGAAGCTTTACGGTCGATGTCAATCGTAAAATCCACCCGCCGATGCGGGTCTCGGATGCGGAAACGGCTGGCGTTTTCGTGTTTTCCAGGGACAAGCAGCTTGTGCCCGGGAATCGCCTTGCCATCGACGGCGAAAGGGGCGTCCAGGGTCAGGGCCGATGGCGTCGAGACGTTGAACTGGATGCCGAGAAGCCCGTCCATAACGTCGCCTTCGCGAAGCGTCAGATGGTACTGGGCTCGAAGCGCCGATTGGTTATGATGCAGCACGAAGCGTTTGACGATGTCCAGTTTTCCGGCCGGAAGCGTGGCCTGACCTTCCAGATGCAGCGTCACCTCGTCGGCGCGTTCTTCCAGTTCCGGGGTATAGCTTAACCTTGGCAACCCACCGATTTCCTTGTATTTCAGATCGCGCAAGCCCTCGGGCGACAGCGCCGCGCCGGGCTCCAGCCAGAAATCCCGGAAACTACTCCGTCGGTAAGGATCGTAAACGAGCAGCTTTCTGTCTGCGGCGGAGATTTCCTTGGCGATTTCATGGATGCTTCCCGAACCGTCGGCGGGTTCTTCCTGTTTTTTCGGCGTATGATACGCCTCCGGCCGGCGGGCGAGGGTGTTCATCAAGTTGGCCGCCGCCTCGACAGCGTCCAGCTCGATCAGCGTGCCGCCGTCGTGGGGCGCGAAGAGGCCGACGAGCTTGCGGTTGCGCAGTTCGACCTCTTCCTTTCCGTCGCGATCGATATCGTAGGCGTCTATCGCCAGTTCCCGGTCGTCCACGATCCGCTCAGCCTTGAGGAGATGCTCGTAGATCGCCTCGCGCAGATGAGGCAGATACAGTCCGCCGAAGATCCCATGCCAGTAGCCGCAGTTGCACTGCGCCTGGAAGAGTTCGCGTTTCGCCTCGTCGCGGGGCAGGCCTTCGAGCGCCGACTGATGCACTTTGCGGCTGATCTCCAGCATGCGCTTGTGCATGTGGTTCGCTTCCGGGTAACGCATGAAGAAATTGCGGAAGAACCCGCCCTTGACGAAGACATCGGCGTTTGGACCGTACTCTTTCGAGAGCCGATGTTTGAGGGTGTCCAGCATCTGGTTGCCGCTGGGTGAAAGCGCCCACTGGCCCATCTCGAAGTAACTGGCGGTGGGCAGATAGACGAGCCCTTCCGCCGGGTTGGTTTGCATGTAGTCGCTTGGCAGCGTGATTTCCAGCCAGTCGGAGGCTTTCTCCAGGGCATTGTAGAAGCGCTCCAGCCAGCCTTCTTTGTAAAGCAGATTGAAGGTGCCCGGCCAGAGGCCGAACTTTTCGCCGTCATCGAGCAGAGAGCAGCAGGTCCGGTCGCCGGCATCGTATCGGCGGCGCAGATACTTGATCGTCTCCTCCGGGTCCCTGAACGGAATGGCATAGCGCAAGGTCTGGTCGATGGGGAACACGGCGCAGGTGTAGCCCTCATCTTCGGTGTAATAATAGCCGCGCACCTTGTCGGGTTCGACGCCCGCCTGGAGAAAATGCGTGTCGTCGGTGACGGTGTAGGCCATGCCGGCGGCGCGCAGCACGCCGGGCAGGGACGGCTCCCAGATGCGTTCCGTCAACCAGAGTCCCTTGGGGCGCATGCCGAGCTTCGTGTCGGCATAGGTGCTCATCATTTCGATCTGTTCGAGGCGATCGACCTGAGGGATGGTCATCAGGATCGGTTCGTAAAAGCCGCCGCCGATGATCTCCATTTGTCCGCGCTCCACCAGCTTGCGGATTTTTTTGAAGAAGTCCCGGCGGTTGGCTTCGATCCACTCCAACAGCGGCCCGGAAAAATGCGCCGCCGCCTTGATCTCCGGCCGCTTCTCCAACGATTCGACGAAGGGACGATAGCTTTTCTCGAAAGCTTCTTCGATCACCCAGCCGAAGTTGCCCACGGGCTGGTGGCAGTGTACGCCCAGAATGAAGGAGAGCTTGGTTTTTTCCGGCATCGACTATCTCCTTCCGTTCACCCGCATGGTCCCTTGCCGCCTGCGGTTATTCCCCTTCAAACATACCAGTTTTCATCGTCGAAGGTCTCGGTGGGGAAGGGCAGGACGATCGGCATCGTCTCGGGCAGCCGTTCCACCTCCCGGCCATCTTGATTCAGCGCGACGTAAAAGGCAATTTCCTCTCCCGGAGTAAATCCGTCTTTCAGCGACGAGAAGCGAATCGCGGCGTCCACACATCGCCCCTTGGCTGTGCGGAACCCGGATGACTGGGCCGCGCCGGCATCGCCCAGCGGGATCGAGAAACGCTTCTCCGTCGGCGCGGTGAAAACGATCTCCACCGAGGCGTCCCGCAACATTTCCGACGCGCCGAACAAAGGCGATTCGAGGCGGAAATACAGGTTGTCGTCATCGAAGCCGTACAGCAGTTTAGCGAACCGCACCTGGGCGCGCTGCATCGCCCCCGCTTGGGGATAGCATGCCCCGGCGGCAAGCCACTCGTAATACGACCCGACCTTTCCGTTGATCCTGGGACGGATGCGGTAGGTGGGAAGCGTATAGCGTCGCGCCCCGGTCCAGCGATCATCCACCGGCTGCGACAAATGCTCCGGCGCTGCCTGCCCGATGAGGCGGTAAATCGTTTTCAGACGATGGCGGAAAAGCTCGTCGAAAAGGCTGTCGTAAGCCGAAGTATGCCCCTCGCCGAACCACCAGAACCAGTCGCTGCCTTCGGCGGCGAGTATGCTTTCTTCCAGTTCCTCTTTCGCATTTGACGACAAACTATCTGATTTTAATGCGATTTCGGCAGTACGTCGCGCCTCGTAGAGATAGCTCCAAGCTTTGTTTTTAACCGGATCGCCGATCCAGGTAGTGAAGTTGGCGAAGATCCACGACCCCGAATGAAGATGATGGAGCCGCACCGCTTGCGCGGCGTCCTGCTCTACGACTTTCCCGCAAGTGGTGATCTCGAAATCCGGGTCTGCTGCGATTCGGTGGTACAATTCCGTAAGGAACGGCCAACCCTGGTCTTTGTAAAACTCCCAGCAGTTCTCCCCGTCGAGGATCACCGGGACGACGAAATCACCCGCGGCCGGCAGGGATTTTCGGATCTCGCGCAGGCGCGCAAGAAAATTCTCCACCGCTGCGTGGGGCTCCGTTGCGGCGTAATGGAAGCCGATGCGGTCGGAAAGATCGTGGTCGCGGAAGAAGAGGCAAACGCCTTCGTGCTGGTAGACGCGATACCGATCAAGCGGCGTCAACTCGGCTTTACCGAGCGATAGCCGCAACACTTCCTCGTCGGTGGCGATCCAGCGCACGCCATGTCTGGCGAAGAGGCGGGTGGTTTCCGGCGAGACCGAGCCTTCCGAGGGCCAAAAGCCGGCAGGCCGGGAGCCGAACAATCGCTCGTGATAAGCAATCGCGCGTCCCACCTGCTTGTCGGCATCCGCCTCCAGGGGCATTCGCTCACGCGGCAAACGCAAGCCGGGGCAGGCGACCTCGGCCGAATCGGGATTGAGCAAGAGCGGCAGAATCGGATGGTAATACGGGGTGGTGCTGATTTCGGCCTTTCCAGCGCCGGCAAGACGTTTGTAGAACAACGGAATCTCTCTAATAAAATCGCGAATTGCATCGAGAAGCTCGATTTTTTCCTCAAAGGTGAAGCGCCGCCCTTTTTCGATCAAGCGACGAACAAGCGGCGTTTCGCGCAGGGTATGACCGCACCAGGCTAAGTGATACCAAACCTGTAGATCGATCACCGACGCATCGCCGGCGGTGAGGATAGAGCGCGGGTTTCCTTGCGGTCCGAAGCGATAATAAAGCTCGCGATAAGGTGGATGCGGAGCGATCATCGTGTCATAGGGGCAGCTAAAAAAATGCTGCGCCACAAAAAATCGCTCATCGGCGGTCAACTCGCTTGCCGGTTTGCGGCATACCTCTTCGTGCTGGTCCTGCCACTCGCCGGAGGCGATTTTATCGAGTTGTTCCCATAACGAGGGGACGAAATTGAATACGGCCGTCGCGCCGGGGATTTCTTCTACGGCCCGGCCCATGTCGAAGTAATCCTTGATGGCGTGCAGACGGACCCAGGGCATCGCCAGTTCGCCCGACTCGGGATCAAGGTAGGAAGGCTGGTGCATGTGCCAGAGAAAGATGATTCGTAGTCGCGTCATATTCTCCAAAACCTATCAAACCCTTTAGTTTAGTGGCGGTCCGGCTTTGAATTATCCCCCAAGGGGGCATGATTGCAAGTTAAAAGACCGGTAGGAATTGCCGTAAATTCCGTATTCCTAGAGGCGCTTGCAAGATGATCGGGTTGAGTCGCCGTTGGCGGCTAGGGTGTTTTCGATTGTTTTCCGGCTGTGGCGAACGCCTCGCGCAGCGTTTCCCATGGCAAGAGGGCGCATTTGACACGCAGCGGGAATTGGCGGACGCCGGCGAGCGCTTCCAGGTCGCCGAGGCCGGCGTCGGCGGGCGCGTCTTTGCCGCGAAGCAGGGCTTTGAATTGTTCGGCCATATGAACCGATTCCGCCTCGTCTTTCCCTTTGACCAACTCGCTGAGAATGGAGCCGGAAGCCATGCAGATGGAGCAGCCGTGTACCCGGACGAAAGCCTGGGCGATGCGGTCGCCGTCCAGCATCAGTTCGAGCGTCACTTCATCGCCGCAACTCGGATTCGCGCCCTCGGAATGCAGATCGACGCGTTCCAGCGGATCGCGCCCGCGCGGATGGCGATGATGATCGAGGATCACCTCGCGATAGAGCGAATCGAGGTCGCCGAATTTCATCGGGTGAAGTAGCTCCGGGCGAAGTGGAGGGCGTCGATGAGCGCATCGATGTCGTCCCGCGTGGTGTAAATGCCGAACGAGGCGCGGGCCGAGGCGGTGAGCCCGAGTTTGCGATGCAGGGGCTGGGCGCAGTGGTGGCCGGCGCGGACGGCGACGCCGCGCTCGTCCAGGAGCGTGGCCAGGTCGTGCGGGTGGATGTGCTCGTCGTAGAAACTGACGAGGCCGCCGCGCTTGTCGGGATCGAGCGGGCCGAGGATCTTGATGCTTGGAAGCGCCCGCAGTTTTTCCAGGGTATAGCCGGCGAGGTCGCGCTCGTGCGCGCGAATGCGCTCAAGGCCGACGGCTTCCAGGAGGTCCAGCGCCGCCGGGAAGGCGATCGCCGCGCCGCTGTTGGGGGTGCCCGCCTCGAACTTCTGCGGAACGGGGGCCCAGGTGGCGTCGTCGTAGAAAACCTTGTGAATCATCTGCCCGCCGCCCTCGAACGGCTCCAGCAGGTCGAGGATTTCCGGAGCGCCGATCATGAAGCCGAGTCCCGGCGGACCGTAGCATTTGTGCGCCGAGAAGGCGAGCAGGTCCGCCCCGATGGCCTGAAAATCCAGCGGCATGTGGCCAATGGCCTGAGCGGCGTCGATGACGACGACCGCGCCGAACTGCTTCGCCGTTCTTGCAATCTCGGCGACGGGGACGATCGTCCCGAGGACGTTGGACAGATGCGTGATGGCGACGACGCGGGTTTTGCGGGTGAGCAGCGTATTCAGCATCGAAAGATCCAGGTCGCCGGCTTCGGTGACCGGGATATAGCGCAAAGACAGCCGCATGCGCTTGGCGAGCATGATCCAGGGGACGAGGTTCGCGTGGTGCTCCATTTCCGTGAGCAGGATCTCGTCGCCCGGCTTCAGCCGATGGGCGAGCCCGTTGGCGATGGTGTTGATCGCCGTCGTCGTGCTGCGGACGTAGACCACGCTTTCCGGCGCGGGAGCGTTGACGAACGCGGCCACGCGAGCCCGCGCCTGTTCGTACAACTGTGTCGATTCGGCGCTCAATTCGTAGTTGCCGCGGTGGACGCTGGCGTTGGTTGTCCGATAGTAATCCGCCTCGGCGTCGATCACGAGGCGGGGTTTCTGGCTCGTCGAGGCGGAGTCGAGATAGACCAGCTTCTTCCTGCGCGGTTCGGAGAAGATCGGAAACAGATCGCGGACCCGGCCCAGATCCGGCCGTCCCGGCGAAGGAAATGCGCTCAGTCCCAACTCACTCTTCAAGATTCACCTCGATCCATCCGTCCTCGTTCTCGCGGATGGGAAACGCCGTCAACGGAGCCGTGGCCGGCAAACACAGCGCGGCTCCGGTCTTGATGTCGAAGCGTGCGCCGTGGCGCGGACAGACGAGTTCGCGTCCATCCAACTCGCCCTCGGCGAGCGGGCCGTCGTCATGCGTGCAGAGATTCTCCACGGCGAAGAGCAGGCCGTCGGCGGAACGGCCGATAAGGAGCTTTTCGTCGCTCACTTTCACCGACTGTTTCGTTCCCGGCGGCAACGACGCGCTGGGGATGGCCCGCTTCCAGCTCATGACGTCTTTGGTTTTCACAGTGCTCCCAAACGCTCCTCCAGCGCGGTTTCGACGCGCTGACGCAACGACGCCGGCAGTCTGACCAGCGCTTTTTCCAGAAAACCGCGCACAATCAGCCGCCGGCCGGCTTCTTCCGCGAGACCGCGCGAGCGGAGGTAGAAAAGCTGTTCGGCGTCGATCGGGGCCACCGTCGCTCCGTGCGTGCAGCGCACGTCGTCCGTAAGTATCTCCAATTCGGGGATTGTGTCGGCGCGGCATTTGGACGACAAGAGCAGGTTGCGGTTTTCCTGATACGCCTCCGCGCCGGGTGCGTCCTTGGCGATGCGGATCAGGCCGGTATAGGCGGAGCGGGCGCGGTCGTTGAGCGCGACCTTGAAATCGATGTTCGACGTGGTGTGCGGGGCGCGGTGGTCGTGGAGCGTATGGTGGTCGAAGTGCTGGCGCGACTGGCCTAGCACGAAACCGACGATTTCGCTTCGCGCGCCCGATTCGAGCAGCACGCCGCCCAGATCGACCTTCGTCTTGCCGCCGCCGAAGGACGCGACGACGGCGAGCAAATTCCCGTCGCGGCGGACATGGCCGCGCATGGAAAGATGGGCGGCCGTACCGCCGTCGAGACGCTCCAACAGGACATGCCGCACCTGCGCCTGCGCCTCGACGAACACTTCGCTCACGCCGACGACGAAACGATCCTCTCCGCCGCCGGCGTGCTCTTCGATGATCGTCGCTTCGGATCGTGTGCCGGCGTGGATCAGAAGGCGCGGCAGATTGGCGGCTTGAGCGGCGGTGGCGACGACATGGATGGGCCCGTCGAGCTTTACGCCGGAAGGAATGTAAATCGCCGCGCTGGAGCCGAACATCGCCGTGTTCAGCGCTTCGAACAAACCATGCTCGGGACTGACGGCGGCGCCCACCAGATGATGGTCCATTTCCGCGTCGCCGATCGGGCGGACGCGCACGCCGGCGCGCTCGGCCTCCGGCGAGACCGTCAACATCGGCTGGACGCCGGGGCGCAAGATCACCGCCACCGCCGCGTCCTCCAAAGCCGCCACCGGCCCGACGGCCGATGGTCCCGAGGGGACGACGATTTCCGCCGGCAGCAGGTCGGCGGGGTCGGTGTACTTCCAGAGATGGGCGACGCGGGAAGGCAGAGGCGCATCGTTGTAATAACGCCAGGCGCGCTGGCGAAGCTGTCTCAACTCGCCCGGCTCGCCCAGGATATCGGCGAGCTTGAGCACGGCCGCCTCGGCGACGACGGGCTTGATGGGGCGGGTGGGGGCGGGATTCTCAGCCAACGGACCCCTCCATCTCAAGCTCGATCAGTCGGTTCAATTCGACGGCGTATTCCATCGGCAACTCGCGGACGAAAGGCTCGATGAAGCCGTTGACGATCATCAGCCGCGCATCGTCGAGCTTGATCCCGCGGCTCTGAAGGTAGAACAACTGCTCGTCGCCGAGCTTGGAGACGCGCGCCTCGTGCTCGACGTGGGCGTCTTCCTGGGCGATTTCCATCGTCGGGTAGGTGTCGGAACGGGCCGCCGAGCCGATGAGCAGCGCGTCGCATTGCACCGACGTCCTGCAGCCGCTCGCGCCGCGATCGATTTTCACCAGGCCGCGATAGGAAGAGCGCCCATGATCCTTGGATATCGACTTGGAGATGATGCGCGAGGTGGTGTTCGGCGCGGCGTGAATCATCTTCGCTCCGGTGTCCTGGTGCTGGCCGTCGCCGGCGAAGGCGATCGACAGCACTTCGCCGTGCGCCCCCTCGCCCTTGAGCACGACGCAGGGGAATTTCATCGTCAGCTTCGAGCCGAGGTTGCCGTCCACCCATTCGACGACCGCCTTTTCGTGCGCCACGGCGCGCTTGGTGACGAGGTTGTAGACGTCGGTGGACCAGTTCTGGATCGTAGTGTAGCGGATGCGTGCGTCTTTCAACGCGACGAGTTCGACCACCGCCGAGTGAAGACTGTCCGTGCTGTAGACGGGGGCCGTGCAACCCTCGATGTAATGCACCGACGAACCCTCGTCGGCGATGATCAGCGTCCGCTCGAACTGGCCCATGTTTTTGGCGTTGATGCGGAAGTAGACCTGAAGCGGAATAGCGACCTTGACGCCCGGCGGGATGTAGATGAACGATCCGCCCGACCAGACGGCCGAGTTGAGCGCCGCGAATTTGTTGTCCGTCGGCGGAATCACCGTGCCGAAGAAACGCTTGACGATGTCCGGATGCTCGCGCAGACCGGTCTCCACGTCGGAAAAGATCACGCCCAGTTGCGTCAGTTCGTCGTGAAGCGAGTGATAGACGACCTCCGACTCGTATTGCGCGCTTACGCCGGCCAAAAATTTGCGTTCCGCCTCGGGGATGCCAAGTTTGTCGAAGGTGTTCTTGATCTTGTCGGGCACGTCGGCCCACGTACGGCCCTGCTTCTCCATCGGCCGGATGTAGTAGTGGATGTTGCTGAAGTCGATGCGCCCGAGCAGTTCCTGGTCGCCCCAGCCCGGCATCGGCTTGGAGAGAAAGATGTCGAGCGCGTCGTGGCGGAACTGCGTCATCCAGGCCGGCTCGGCCTTGTGCTGCGAGATCATCTCGACGACGTCATGGTTGATGCCTTTCGGCGCTCTCAGCAAATACTCTTCCGGGTCGGAGAAGCCGTACTTGCTGGCGTAGTTTTCGTTCAGACGGGAAATGTCGGGGGTTTGGTTCATGGGCTGTATCCTCCGAGGGCTGCGGCGAACCCGTCGTAGCCTTTCTCTTCCAGGCGGTGTGCGAGTTCCGGACCGCCGGATTTCACGATCCGGCCGTCCATGAAGACATGCACGATGTCGGGCTGAAGGTAGTTCAAGATGCGCTGGTAGTGCGTGACGAGCAAGACGCCCGTATCGTGCGAAGCGGCCTTGCGGATGCCTTCCGAAACGATTTTCAGGGCGTCGATGTCCAAACCGGAGTCGGTTTCGTCCAGAAGCGCGATCTTCGGCTTGAGCATGAGCAGCTGCAGGATTTCCATGCGCTTCTTCTCGCCGCCGGAAAAGCCGTCGTTGATGTAGCGTTCGGCGAATTCCGGCGGGATGCTCATTTCCTCGAAAGCGTGCGACAGATCCTGGCGGAACGTCGAGAGCGAAGCGCGCTGCTCGCCGAGCGCCGTCGCCGCCGCGCGCAGAAACGAGAAGACGGACACGCCGGGGACCGCCACCGGGTACTGAAAGCCGAGGAAAAGACCGCGCTTGGCCCGTTCGTCCGCCGGCAATTCCTGGATCGGTTCGCCGTCGATGAGGATCTCGCCTTCGACCCGATAGGCCGGATGGCCCATCAGCGCGGAAACCATCGTCGATTTGCCGGAGCCGTTCGGACCCATGATGGCGTGCTTTTCGCCGGGGAAGACATCGAGGTCCACGCCTTTGACGATTTCCTTTTCGGCGAGGTAGACCCGCAGATTGCGGCAGGAGAGGATCGGGACCTTCGCTTGCATCGAGATGCCTTTCGGGAAAAACCGCTGGGTAAGCGGCCACATGCCTCACATAAGCCTCCATTATGTTCGATCGCCGATAACTCTAAGTTATTCCGGATTCGAGGGAAGAAGTTTGAGATAGCGTCGTTATTGGACTCAGCTGGAAAAAAAACAGCCCAATCGGTCAGTTGTCCCGTTGCCGAAAGAAAACGGGATAAATGCTTTTTAACGAAGCAAAGAGGGGGATTCTGCTTGCTTGAGGAGCGTCGCGGTCAGGGATTGGGTAAGGGGGGCGACTGCCCCGAGGCGGGCGCTTCGCCTAAAAGATTTTTTTCCATGATCTTTTCATAGAGCAGTTGGGCGAGAAAGTGATGAGTTGTGGGTGTCAGATGCATGGTGTCCATGAAATCTTCATGGTTGAATGGACGCCGTTGCGCGATCATCGTCGCTTCGAGATCCACGAGATGAACGCCGGGGCGGGAGATTGAACGAAGGTAATCATTGATGAACGATTTGGCGTGCAAATGGCCATTGAATATCTCAGCGTCTCTTGCTTTTTGGAAGTAACCCAGCCGTCTGTTATAATTTTGTTCATTCAGTGCGAGGGCGTTGTACCATTCGGCGTCGTAGCCCACCCCCACTTGCTTCGAGTAATAGAAATTTCCGACTACAGTGGAAATAATTACGGGGATATGGAGCGCCGAAGCCTCGTCGATAACCGCTTCGATGTTGGATTGGTAGCTTGCCAGGATTTTTTCGTTGGCCTTCTCGAACAAACCTTCGGGCGGAGCGAACCTGCCGATGCTCTGAAAAAATTGAAAGAGCGGCGATTCGATGTCGAGACGCCTGAACACGGAGTAGGCGGCATCGGGATTGCCGAACGTCAAAGCGCCGCTGGTATCCTTTAAACGGGAAAATATGCTTTGAAATAAGGGATCGAGAAGATCGGTCTGGCGGAAAAAACTGTAATCGAGAAGAACCACGGAGTAGCCGTGCTCGATATCGTTGTGCCCTGCGTATACGATGACGATATCGGGAAGATGAAAGCCAAAGCTGTCGGACACACGGGAACGTACGTCAAACGAGTCTAATTCGATTTCGCCGAAATTGTAGACGTCCGCCGCTTCGCTCGCTCCGTTGGACAGAAGCTTTTGAAGTTGATCCGCAAACGTGTTTTTTTCGGGAAGGACGACGGAAGAACCTCCAAACACGTAAATATTCTTGCGGCTTTCTCCGAAAGGCAATGGAATGTTCTTATTGTACGTGCGGCTGTAGTAATTGGCCTCGCGGGAATTTACGTTCGTTTTCAATGGATTAATCGGCGGGTTTGCCAGGCGTTCTTCCAATCGGCACAAGGCCGCCTGGGGATGGTTGGTGTTGACGTGGTCAACGCCGCCCAATAGATCAGCTAGCAAAGCACCCACTACCAGCAGCGGCAGCAGGGCAATGACGGAAAAGAGGACGTTCAGGAAGAATCGCTTCCTGGAAAACCCGCCTTGGCGAAGGCCGTCAAGGGCGAGGAGGAAAGTACAGAGACCGAAAAATGTCATGAGATAGTGAAAATACGGCGAGTTGGGAAGTGAAAATCCGACGTTTTTCAAAAGCCGGCAAGTCGCGATATGCTTCATTTCCTCTAGCGGGATCGAAGCAAGAATATCGGCAGGAATGGCCGAATCGAGCGGCTGGATATCCAGTAGCTCCGCTGGATCCAAGCCGTCCGGAGAGGCTTTGTTGAGAGTGGCGGCGAAATCGTATTCCAACGCGCCATTTTTGAGCGTCAGAAGTATTCGGTCTTTTTCAATAACGTTTACTATTTCCCAGGCTTTTATCCGGTCGCCGACGTGAAAGAGGCCCAGGCTGGCAGGCGTCGGCGGTTCCGGGAAATGTATTTTTCCCGCCGCCTCCATCGATTTTAATTCGTTGAAAATAAAACCCAGAAGCGCCTCGGGGGGCTGGGCTTGAGGGGCCGGCTGGACAATCCATTCCTCCGTCATCCAAGGGTTCCGGTGGTCTGCCCTCCGTTTCGCAATTTCGACGACGGTGCTCGCCTGGCTGTTCCCGATTGTCAGACGCACGAACTCTTTGCGTCTCTCTATTTTTTCGATTTTCCATGGCCCGAACAGGGGTTGATTTACAGTCCAGGGGAGTTTGATGTTTTCGTCCTGCGATTCGAAATTTTCGGCGGATCCGGCGTCGCCCGGCAAGGGCTCATTTTCGTAGCCATGGCAAAGGGCTGTACTCCAGACGAGGACCGACATGATAAAGAGGCTGTTCCATGCTGTAATGATGCGGGCGCATACGTAGGAAGAACTCTGCATCTGATATTGATGATCCGTTAGGGTTGAGGGAGCGTTGGCGATGTCGTCCGATCGGAGGAGTTCTGGGGTGAAATGGATGGCGCATCGCTCAACAAATTTTCTTCCATGATCTTTTCGTAAAGCAGCTGGGCGATCAATGCGTGGGTATCCGAGTTGAGATGAACCGAATCGAAGAAATCCGCATGATTGAAGGGGCGTCGATGGTCGATCATAATTTTTTCGAGGTCAACGAGGTGGACGCCGGGCCGGGAAATGGAGCGGAGGTGCTCGTTGATGGGCGATTTGGCGTGCAGAAAGCCATTGAATATCTCGGCGTCCCTTGCCCGCTTGAAGTAATCGATTTTCCTTGAATAATCGTTTTCTCTCAAGGCGAGCTGACTGTACCACTCGGCGTCGTTGCCGACGCCGATCGGCATGGCGTAGTAAAAATTGCCCACTAAAGTGATTAGGATTACGGAAGCTTTTTGTTCAGCGGCTTTGGCCAGAATTGCTTCGATGTTGCTTTTGTATGAGGCTAAGATGGATGCGTCGGCGCTAGTGAAAGTGTCTTGCGAAAGGCGGAGATTGCCGGTGGCTTGGAAGAATCGGGACAGGGCAGGTTCGAGATTCAGGCGCCGAAAAGCGTAGTAAGCCACGTCTCGGTCGCCGAAGGTGATCGTGCCCGACATGTCTTTGAAGGCGCGAAACTGCAGATAAGATATCGGGTCGATCAGTTCGGTGTTGCGGAGAAAACTATACTGTTCCAAAAGCACGATCGTATACGCACGATCGTAGTCGTTGTGGCCTGAATAAATAACGACGACGTCGGGCGGACGGATGGCGAAACTGTCCTCAATGCGGGAGCGGACATCGAACGAATCGTAGCTGGTTTCGCCGAAGTTGTAGATCCCGACGTCGCTGCGCCGTTCCTCGTTGAATTTTGTCTGAAGCTGATCGGCGAAAGTCTGGCCCTCGACCAGAACCACGGATGAACCGCCGTAGATGTAGATTCTCTTGTGATCTTTGGCCAGCGGAAGGCGAACGTTCTTTTGGTATGTCAAACTGTAATATTCAACAGCGTCGGCGCCCGCCGAAGTGACCTTCAGCGGTTTCGTTTCATGCTTAGCTAGATACTCTTTCAAGCGGGTTAGCACGGCTTCTGGCGGCGCATTGTTTGCAAATTCCAAACTGGCGAACAGGTCGGCCAGAAGTACGCCCAAAATTGCCAAAGGAAATATGGCGAAGGTGGAAAAGATGAGCTGAAAGATGGATCGGCGCCATGAAAAAGGAGCTTTCCGCAGGCTGTCAACCCACAGAAGAAGCGCAAATGCCGAAGACAGGGCCAAAATCAGACGGAACTGCCAGGTCGAAAAAAGTGGTTTTTTCTCAATGTTCCGACGAGAACGATTGTTTTCGGAATCTTCGCCGTAATGGATTTTACGTAATGTCCGCCAGAAATCTTTCAGGGCGCCCGAGGATTCCTTTCGCTTCATGTCGTTGAAAAGAAAATCTAGCAATGTCTCGGGAGGCTGTTCGTTCGGCGCAGGCTGAACGACGAGAATTTCCGTTGTCCTCGGCCCCGTGTGGCTCGTTTTCCGCTCGGCGATTTCGACAACGTGTCGCTCTTGGCCGTTTCCGACGGTGAGCCGCACGAATTCCGATTGCGCATCGACTTTCTCGATTTTCCAGCCATCGAAAAGCGATTGGCCGACCGACCAGGGAAGCGGCGCCGGGGGCGGGTTCTGGGTCGTCTCGGCGGCTTGATCCGCGAGGTTGGCAGGGGGATTGGGGGGATCGTTTGGGGTGTTGGCCTTGGCGTCATTGGAGATGAAGAGCGAGAGAACGGCGATCGCGAGAAATAGGGCGATTGCTCCATACTTAATGGGATTGCGCGGAAGAAAGGATGGAACGAGGAGCTTCGGCCAAAAACCATGCATCGATGACATGTTGCGATCCCTCATCGCCGGGCGGGTCGTGAGATATTGGGCGATACTAATGGGGAGCATCTCCCAAGTCAATTTCCGGCGCTACGCCATTGCATGCCGGCAGGAAAGGATTTCTCAAGGACGAATAGGAGAAAAATAGCTGTCACCGAAATAATTTACGACTGTCAGACATCCTATTGGTACGATCGGACGACTCTTGGATACGATTCGAAGACAGGAGGCATGAGCGAATGGAACTTCTGCACGGCGGCCAGGTTGTCGCCAAGGCGCTGAAGAAGGAAGGCGTAAGCCACCTGTTCACCCTCTGCGGCGGACACATCCAGGCGATCTACGACGGCTGCCTGAGCGAAGGCATCCGCGTCGTCGATACGCGCCACGAGCAGACGGCCGTTCACGCCGCCGACGGCTGGGCGCGCGTCACCGGCCAGCCGGGCGTGGCGGCCGTCACCGCCGGACCGGGCGTGACCAACGCCGTCACCGCCATTGCCTCCGCCTATCGGGCCCAGGCGCCGATGGTCGTCATCGGCGGACAGGGATCGCGCATCTACGGGCCTTTCGGCGGACAGGATCGCGGCTCCCTGCAGGAGATGAACAGTCTCGACATGCTGCGGCCGATTACGAAATGGGCCGTGTCCGTGCCGGAGTCGCGCCGCCTGGGGGAATACGTGCAATCGGCGTTCCGCGTCGCCGTTTCTGGCGTGCCGGGCCCGGTGTTTCTCGAAATGCCGATCGATCTGCTGTTCAACGGCGTTCCGGACGATGAAATGATTGCTTACGGCCATTCGCGCACGGATGCCCGTCCGGCCGGCGATCCGCGCTTCATCGAACAGGCGGCGGAACTGCTGGCCAAGGCCGAACGGCCGATGTTGATTATCGGCAGCCAATGGCGCTGGTCGCCGCGACGGGAGGGTTTGGCGCATTTTCTCGAAGCCGCTACAATCCCCGCCTTCCTGAACGGCATGGCGCGCGGCGCGCTTCCGAAAACGCACCCATCCAATTTCAAGCGCGCCCGCAGCGCCGCGCTGAAACTGGCCGACGCGGTGCTCGTCATCGGCACGCCGCTCGATTTCCGCCTGGGCTACGGCGAAAAGATCGGGCCGCAGGCCAAGCTCATCCAGGTGGATTTGGACGGCGGCGAAATCGGCCGCAACCGGCCCGTCGATGTAGGTCTGGTGGGCGACGCCGGCTTCATCCTCGATCAGCTCGCCGAGGCGCTGGGAAAACGGCGGCGTGTGAACTGGAAGGGCTGGCTCGATCAGGTGCGCCAGGTCGAAAACGAGATTCACGCTCCGACGGTCAAGGAAAGCAAAAGCTGCGGCGATCCGATCAATCCGTTGCGTGTCTGCGAAATGCTCAATCGTTTCATCGACGACAAGACGATCGTCGTCGGCGACGGCGGCGACTTCGTGGCCACGGCGTCTTACCTGCTGGACATCGAAGGCGTCGGCAACTGGATGGACCCCGGCCCCTTGGGAACGCTCGGCGTCGGGCCCGGCTACGCCATGGCCGCCAGGCTGGCGCGGCCGGATCATAAAGTGGTGCTGGTGATGGGCGACGGCGCTTTCGGTTTTCACGCCATGGAATTTGAGGCGATGGTGCGGCAGAATATCCCCGTCGTCTGCATCGTCGGCAACGACGCGCGCTGGACGCAGATCTATCGCGGCCAGGCGGCGATGTACGGCGCGGAGCGCGCCGTCGCCACGACGCTCGATTACACCCGCTACGACCAGGTCGCCGCGGCGCTGGGCGCGCAGGGGGAATATGTAGAAAAATTCGCCGAACTCAAGCCGGCTTTGGAGCGCGCCTTCGCCGCCGACAAGCCCGTCGTCGTCAACGTTCGCATCGGCCAGAGCGATTTCCGCAAAGACGCAATGGCGGTCTGAGATCGCTCAGCAAATCTTAAAATAAAAAACGCCCCCGGCTTTTGGCCGAGGGCGTTTTGGTTTCGGTAAAAAGGTGTCGGGGTTGGCTCAGAGGCAGGTACCCATCAAGCAGGTGCCGCTGCAGCAAATGTCCACGCCGTCGAGGCATTCGGCGTTGGCTGGCAGGCAGTTCATGCCGCCGCGCTCGCCGCCGTCGCCGTCCGGCTGGAGGTCGTCTTTGCAAACGTAGCCCGTAGAGGCGTTGCAGACCTGATCGGCCTCGCAGGACGGGCATTTCAGATCGATGCACTGGCCGCTCTGGCAGGCTTTGCCGGCAGGGCAGGACGGGACGCAGCAGGAGCCGCAGTACCAGAACGAGTCGGTGGCTTCCCAGTAGAAATTGCAGCAACGATCCTGGGCGCAGAGGTCATCGCAGTATTCGCAGAAGCCGTTGTTCGGGTTGCAGTGCGAGCCGGGCAGATCGTCGCAACCGGCGTCGGAGCAATGCTGGACGCACGCGCCGTTGACGCACACATATTCGGCTGGGCAGTCGCTGGAGCGTTCGCAGTCTCCGACTTGATCGCCGTCGGATTCCTCTTCTGCATTGTCCTTTTCGACGACATCTTCCTCGACAAGATCCGGGTCGGTATCCACGACATCGGCATCTTCATCGCCGGGACCGAGCGCGTCTTTGCAGTACCCGTTGAAGCAGATTTCGTTTTCGTCGCAATCGGCATTGCTTGTGCAGGCCGGAGGTTCATCGCCATCAGTCGCGGTGTCGCCGTCGATGCCATCAGCGGGGATGCATTTACCGGAGCCGTCGATAGAATCGAGTGGGACGTAGCACTTATAGTCGGATACGCAGTCGTGATCTTTAAAGCAAGAGATAGCATTGGGGTCCTCGCCGCAAATGCCTTGATCCATTATGCAGTTCATTCCAATCGGGCATTTTTCGTGTCCCGTACACGGGGGAATCACGTCTCCAGTAGATCCATCTGTGCCGCACTGGGATAAGATCGCTCCAGCCAAAGCCAAGACCGCGAAGACAAGAATCCACTCCAACCTCATCTTTTCGATGTGCTGCATGACACCTCTCCCTCCGCTGGCCCTATGCGGGCGAAGGATGGCGCACCCCCGTGGCGATTGGCTTGTACGACACTATGATAGGCCGTTTAGTTCGGCAGGTCAACCAAAGAAAAACGCCCCCGGTTTTTGGCCGGGGGCGTTCGCTAACAGATTTCGGAAGGAAGGTGTCGGGGTCGGTCTAGAGGCAGGTGCCCATCAGGCACGTGCCGCTGCAGCAGGTGTCCACGCCGTCGATGCACTCGGCGTTGGCCGGCAGACAATTCATACCGCCGCGTTCGCCGCCGTCGCCGTCCGGCTGACCGTTGTCCTTGCAGGTGTAGCCGGTGGAGGCATTGCATTCTTGGTCGGGCTGGCAGGACGGGCACTTCAGCTCGACGCACTGGCCGCTCTGGCAGGCGCTGCCGGTGGCGCAGGGCGGTACGCAGCAGGAGCCGCAGTACCAGAACGAGTCATTGGTTTCCCAGTAGAAATTGCAGCAGCGGTCCTGCGCGCAGAGGTCGTCGCAGTATTCGCAGAAGCCGTTGTTCGGGTTGCAGTGCGAGCCGGGCAGGCTGTTGCAACCGCCGTCGGAGCAATGTTGGACGCACGTGCCGTTCGGGCAGACATAGCCTGTGGGGCAGTCGCTGGAGCGCTCGCACTCGCCGGGCTGATCGTCGCCATCGACGGGATCGTCGCCGTCCACGGCCTCGTCGCTGTCGGTCTCGTCGCCGTCCGTGACTTCGACCTCCGCCTGATCGCCGTCCTCAACCTCGTCCTCATCGCCATCGACCGGCTCGCCTTCGCATATGCCTTTGTCAGGATTGCACACCTGACCGGGCCAGCACTCGGCGTTGGAATTGCAAGGCGGGAACTTCAGATCGCAGTAGCCGTTGACGCAGATCTCGTCCTCGTCGCAATCGTCGTTGCTCGTACACGTCGCCGGCTCATCGCCGTCCGCCTGATCGCCGTCGGGCGTGGAGTCGCCGGGGATGCATTTCCCGGTGCCATCGACGGAATCGATCGGGATGTAGCAGGTGTAGTCGGAAACGCAGTCGTAATCGCTGGTGCAAGGAATGCCGTTGGGATCCTGGCCGCAGATGCCCTGGTCGATGATGCAGTTCATTTCGACCGGGCAGTCTTCGTGTTTCGCACACGGAGTGGTGTTTTCCCCGGCGGTGTCCTCCGTGCCGCACTGCGACAGGATCGCGCCGACCAAAGCGAGGACCGCAAATACAATAATCCACTCCAGCTTCAGCCTTTTGACGTATTGCATTTTACCTTTCCTTCCGGCAGGCCCACAGGGGGACGGATGGTGCGACTCCCGTGGCGATATACCCTGACACCGAGGTTCGAGTATAGTCAAGTTGCGAAAGATGTCAAATATTTTTGGCGATGTTCTTAGCATTATTTAACAATTGTCGTTCCTGGGAGTCCATGCCCGGGTGTTGAAAATCGGGAATTCGAACGTATTCCCGACTCCAGGGAAGAGGCAAAACCAATTTGACGCGCCGCCTTCCTCGGAATACGGGTGAATCAGGCGTCGTCGCTGAGCGGGTCGGGCCGCAGAAGGTGGGCGAATTCACTGAAAGCGGCGGCGTAGGCCGCGCGTTTGAAGTGAACGGCCTGCGCCAGCAATTCTTCGGCGGCAAGCCAGCGAAAGGCGCAAAACTCGCCGTCGCTGGCCTCAACGGCAGGCTCGGCGCCTTTTTTCAACCGCACGACGAAATAGCGTTGCGCTTGGCCGCTCCATTCCTGGGCGATGCGCATGCGACGCAGGTAGGCGGGAAACGAGTAGGTTCGCACCTCGTTCGACCGGGCGACGATTTCGATCTCCTCCGCTGCAACGCCGATTTCCTCCGCCAGTTCCCGCCTGAGCGCCTCCTCTTCCGATTCGCCGGGGTCGATGCCTCCTTGCGGAAGCTGCCATACGCCCGGCAGGTCGCTGCGTTCGCCGGCGAGGATGCGGCCCAGCCGATCGACGACAATCGCGGCGACGTTGAGCCGGTAAGGTTTTTCCGATCGAAGCGGGACGATATCGTCGGTCAACGCGTGGTAAAGATGCGGAACCCGCTGAGCAAAAATGTGATTCGACGGCGTCGCCCGTTTGTCGTAGGCGAGCGAAGGATCGATCTCGGCGACGACGACGGCGTCTTCTTCCGCGCCGGCTTGAGCGAGCCGCTCCCCCTTGGGCGAAACGATCTGGCTTTTGCCGGTGAAATGCAGCGACGTCTCCCCATCGGTTTCTTCGCCGACGCGATTGGCCGTGGCGGCGTAGACGCGATTCTCCAGGCATCGGGTGATCATCGCATCCTGGCAATAGGGAAGAACGAGGTTCGACGGATGGGCGATCAGTTCCGCTCCGGCGAGCGCCAGGGCGCGCGCCGCTTCGGGAAACAGCCAGTCGAAACAGATCATCATGCCGACGCGAAGACCGCCGACGTCATGCACGCGCCATGCCTCGCGCCCCGGAGAAAAGACGGACAGCTCCCGGTCGAAAAGGTGGACCTTGCGGTAGACGTCGATGACGCCATGCGGCCCGACGAGCGCGGCGCTGTTGTAAATCCGACCATTTTTCGCTTCGGCGAAGCCGACGACGGCGTAGGCGTTCTTCGCCGCCGCCGCCTGGATCAGCCGCGACAGGCTCGGCCCGTCGGCCGGCTCGGCATAAACCCGGATCTCGTCCGGGGAAAGGAAAAGGTAGCCCGTCGTGGCCAACTCGGGAAACACCGTCAGGACGCAGCCGTCCGGCCAGAAAGCGATCATGCGATCGACGTTGGCCGTCACGGCCGTGCGCAGCGGTTGAAATTGCACGCAGGCGACGCGCATCTCAGGCATTTTTCATTCCGGCGCCTGGTCGGGCCGCTCGCCCATGCGCAACCGGCACTTTTTCGCCATCGCGTCGTTTTTGGCTTTTTCGAACATCGTCAACGCGGAGTTGTACCTCTGGTAGTAGAACAGCACCTGGCCCGCCCGTTCGTAATCCCCGATCTTCCTGTATTCTCCCACGGCGGCGTCTGGATTGCCCGATTCGACGTAATACTGTCCCATGATGCGGCCGGCGGTCTTGGCGTCGCCGCGTGCGCCGTAGACTTTCGCCACGCCGAGCAGGTTGCGGGCTTTTTTGAAGTAGAGTTCCGCGCGGTCGAAGTCGCGAGCCTGCAGGAAAATTTCGGCGGCGGTGGTGTTCACCGTCGGGTTGTCCGGGCAGAAACGCAACGCCAGTTCGGCGTTCTCGGCGTCTTTGGCCCGGCCGAAGGTTTCCAGCGCTTTGATGTAATCGCCCTCCTGGAAGTAGTAATGGCCGAGGATGTGCGCATAGTCGTCAAGGTAGCCATGGCGCTCCAGATGCAAGGCGGCGCGGCCGAGGTCTCCCTGGCGAATAAAATACCGGGCTTTCTTGAGCGGGTCCCGCCAGAGTTCGGTGGCCCGGCCCAGCGCGCGATAAACCAGAAGAAGCGCGGCGAAGGCAAGCGCCACGGCGGCCAGCAGGAGCCGATTGAAACGATAGAGCGTGAAAAACGGCAGCGTGCGCGCCGCCTCGGTGAGCAACACCTGATTCGCGAGGCCGCTGTAAAAATAGAGTTTCACCAGCGCATCGGCATTCTCTTCCAGCAGGTTGATTTTCTCGGCGACGTCAACGACGAGCACCGCATCGGCGCCCAGGCTGTTGCCGAGTTCCAGAAGATCCTTGGCCGAATAATGCACTTGATATTGCAGATGCTGTTTCGTCAGCCGCTCGCGGAACGCCTCTTCGAACACGCGGTTGTCGATTACATCGTAGCGATTGCGGAGAACGTTGCGGATCTCTCCGACGATCCGTCCGTCGTCGCGTGGAACATAGGGCCGCAAGGCGTCGAGCGCCTGCCGCCACCACGTTCGCCGCGCAAGAGGCCGTCCGTCCAGCACGGCGACGCGCCCCACCGGTTGAAGGCGGCCATTGGCGTCGCGCGCGACGAGCGGCTGCGGCAGGATCAGGCGAGCGTAGTCCGCGCCAAAGAGATGCTTGTTTGTCGCATCGCGGTCGATCTCCCGACCTCCCAGAAGGAGGGCGAGGTTTTCATGCTGACGCGCTTCCGCCAACCGGCCGTTGGCGGAGAGAATCCTCGCGAGCAGCGCATGGGAGTCGGGATCGACGAATTCAAGCGTCACCGCCCGTTCGGCGAGCCGTTGCGCCTCTTCAAGCCGCCGGCCTTTTTCCAGAAGTTCGGCCCGGAGCCTCAACAAATCGAGCGAATACGAGAGCGGCCATCGGGCTTCCCGCGCCACCGTCTCCGCCTCGGCGTATCGTTCCTGCCGCTCCAAAAAGCGGATGCTCAAGAAGGGATCGCGATCTTCCGGCGCCAGCCGCTCGATGAAAATCTGCGCGTCGGCCAACCGATTGGCGTCGAGCGCAAACTCCAGGGCAAGGTTCAAAAGGCGCACGTTGTGCGGATCGACCTGCAATGCGGCTCGCAGCGCCGTATCGGCTTCATTGAGTTTGCCTTCCTGAAGCAGGAGCCGAGCCAGATACCAGAAAACCTCCGATTCGTTTCGGTCATGAAGGATCGTTTGCTGATTGAGCATGGTGGCCAGGTTTTTCCGGTCCAGCGGCAGCAGAAGCGGCAGAACGAGCCCGTTCAGCCATGGGTGGCGAAAATCATGGTCCAGCAACTCCATGAGTTGCGAATTGGCCCGGAGATAATTTCCCTGCCTGGCGAAAAGCTCGGCGAGCCTGGCTTTTGCTTCCCAGAACTGGGCAAGATTTCCGGTTTGCTGATAGCAGGCGATCAACCGCTCCAAGGCGCGCCCGTTGCCGGGTTCGCGGCGGACGACTTCCTGCAAATAAGGAATTGCCGCGGCGTGTTGCCCTTTCTCCAGCAGCGCCCAGCCCGAGCCCCACGCCGCCGTCGCGCTGGAGGCGTCGAGCTTGCGCAGTTCATCGGAAATCGCCAGCGTTTCGTCCACATGGAGGGCGGCGATGTGAGCTTTGATAAGCAGCGACAAAAGCTTGATGCGCGCCGTTTTGTTTTCCGTTTTTTGCAGTTCCGCCGCAAGTTTCAGCACGGCATCGACGGCGCTTCCCGCAAGCAGGCTGATGCGGGCGAAGGTTGTCGCATCCTGCGCTTCTTTCTGCAAAGCGCTCACGATCAGCGGATTGGCGAGCAAATCGGCGAGGAAAGCGGGATCGTTCTCCGCCAGCCGCTCCAGATCCGGCAGGTGGGGCAGGCACGCGCCTTGCTGGCAGTCGGTAAACAGCTCGTCTACAAGATGGAGGGAGGGCGGCGGAAAAACTTCTTCTGGCGGCTCCGGAATCGAGACATCGATCGATGGATCCAGCAGCGTTTTCTTGAGCGCCGCCAGAGCCCTGTCGAGCGTCCAACGGAGGTGTTCGTCAACGATCGGTATTTCCCGGACTTCGACGAAAGCGCCCGAACGGCCGTTGTAGAAACGAATCCGCCAGCGCCATTTCCCGTTCCGGGAATGTTCATCGATGCTGATGAGGTAGTCCGCCGGCATGACCCGCCCCAGCGAGGCGGGAAGCATCAGGTCGAGCGAGACGCCGCCCGCGTTCCCCATCACGTTTCGGGTGAAAAGGTACATCGGCAGGAAGGAGGCGAGGATACGGAGCTCCCCCGCCGGGGCCTGGACAGGAGAGAGAAACAACGCCAAGGAGAGCAGGAAGGCCGGTAGTTTCATCGCCCGCGTCCCTTTTTTCGACCGCATTCCGCGCAGGCGCCGAAGAACTCCAGGGAGTGGTCGGACACGTCGAAGCCAAGCGCGCCCCGGATGTCGTTCTCGATCCGCGAAAGATCGCATTTCTTCGGCTGGAACGACTCGATCCGCCCGCACCCGCGGCAAACGACCCGGTGCCGGTGCGTTCCTTCGGTCACGGCTTCGTAACGACGGCTCCTCTCGTGGAGGGCGACGCTTCGGACGAGGCCGAGGGAGATCATCAGGGAAAGGCTCCTGTAGACGGTGGACGCGTCGGGCCTGGGTTCGGGGATCCGCTCCAGGATTTCCCTGGGGGAGAGCGGGATCGGGCTTTCCGACAGTATGCGCAG
>QZKR01000079.1 GCA_003598065.1 Myxococcales bacterium
AAGAGAAGCGGATTCCCGCCGGCGCTCGGGCGGCCATCGCCGCCGAGGCGCTGACCATGGCCAGCAACTCGTGGGTCGTGGGGGGCGACCGAAGCGCCTCGGGCAAACCGATCGTCGCCAACGATCCGCACATGGCGCACCTTCTGCCGTCGATGGTCTACCTGCAGCATCTGCGCGCCCCCGGCCTCGACGTGATCGGGGCCACGGTGGCCGGCGTGCCGTTCGTGCTGATGGGCCACAACGGCCGCGTCGCCTGGGGCACGACGAGCACGGTCGCCGACGCGACCGACCTCTACATCGAACGCCTCAATCCCGCCAATCCCGACGAATACGAGACGCCCGAAGGCTTTCGGCCGTTTGCGAAGGACGAAGTCGTCATCCGCGTGCGCCAGGGCGGCAGGCAGCGCGAAGAGCGCCGCACGCTACGCCGCACGATCCACGGCCCGCTCTTGAACGACATGTATCCCGGCCTGTTCCCTGCCGGCTCGCCGCCGGTCGCGCTGCGCTGGGAGACGGGCTCGCTCGCCGGCGGCATCCTCGCCCTGGGCCGGGCCAATCGCGCCCCGGACGTGGCCGCCCTGCGCGCCGAATTGAGCAAGATCGCCACGCCCGTGGCGAGTTGGAGCGCCGCCGACGTCAACGGCCGCATCGCCAATTTCGCCACCGGCCGCGTGCCGATTCGCCGCCATCATCTCGGCACGTTTCCCGTCCCCGGCTGGCGCGCCGAGTATGAGTGGGCGGGGACCATCCCGGCCGACGCCATGCCCGGCGGCGAGGCCGACGGCGGGCGCTTCGTCCACGCCAACAATCTCTACTTCCCGCTTGGCTGCGGCGGCGATTATCTGCAGGCGGACAGCGCCCCCTCCTACCGCCATGACCGCATTCTTGCGCTGCTTGACGCCGAGCCCAGGCACACGGTGGAAACGATGCGCGTCGTCCAGAACGACGTGCTGCTCTTGCGCGCCGCGCGGCTGACGCCGATGCTGACGGCGGATCTGGACGGCGCGGCGACGACGGACGAAGAACGAAAAGCGCTGGAAATCCTGCGCGGCTGGGACTTCGTGGCCCGGCCGGAGTCGCCCGCGGCGGCGATCTTCTTCGTCACGTATCGCGAAGCGACGCTCAGCGCCCTTGGCGACGAGGCCGAGCCGCGCGTCGTCGAGTACATCCTCGCCAACCGCTACAGCACGGCCGTGGCCGATCTGTGGTTCGACGATCCGAATCACGTCGCCTGGGACCGCCGCGATACGCCGGTCGTCGAAACGCGCCGCGAAATCCTGCGCGCCGCCTTCGTCCGCGCCGTGGCGATGCTGGCCGGCAAGCAGGGCAAAGACCCGGCGGCGTGGCAATGGGGCAAGCTGCACGAACTGACGATCGCCCACGCCTTCGGCGCCAAGAAAGCCGTCGGCAAGAAGTTCAATCTGCCCAGGACCGGCGTCGGCGGCGGGCTCGATTCGGTGTGGAAAACCCATTTCGACATCGCCAATTCCAAAGAGCCGTTCCGCGCCATCGCCGGGCCGGTGTACCGCATGGTCGTCGATCTCGCCGATCCGGCCCACGGCTGGTGGATCATCGACGGCGGAGTCTCCGGCTGGCCGCTTTCGCCGCACTACGGCGACCAGTTCGCCCTCTGGGCGCGCGGCGAACTCGCGCCCATGCCTTTCGACTGGACGGAAATCGCGGCGGCGGCCGAGGCGACGGTCACGCTGCGCCCTCCGGAATAGCTGGGACTCATGATAGGATGAGCGCGTCCTGACTTTGGAAGAGGGTTGGATGGGACGCGCTTGGTTTTTTGCCGTGCTGCTGATTTTCGGCTGTGCGAGTGCGCCGGCCGGTTCTCCGCCGCCGAGCGGGGCCGCGCCTGCCGCCTTGACGGATCGAGCTTTGCCCGGGGCGACGGGAACGGATTTTCTTGCCCTGGAAAAGGCCTTCCGCGCCCGCTATGAGGCGGCGCCTGTCGCCCTGAGCGGCCGCTTTGTCGAAGAGAGCGGCTCTCCTTTATCCGGCGCGTCCGTCGCCGTAAGCGGTCAAAAAGCGGTCAGCGGGAGCGATGGAACGTTCCGCCTGGACGCCCTGCCGCGCCGCAACGCGCTGCTGGTTGCGACCTGCGAGGGCCGCCGCGCTACGGTGCTCGCCGTGCAACTCGCCTTGCCGCTCGGGCAGACGATCGTGGAGCTAGGCGATGTCGAACTTGTCCGCGCCGGGAAGAACTCGGTCCGCCTGCTGTTCGGGGGCGACGCGATGTTCGGTCGGCGCTACCTCGATCCGGCAGGCGAAGCGCGGCGTGGCGAGCCGTATTTCGATCGCCCCGAAGCGCTGATTCTCGCCTCCGATCCCGAGGCCGGCGCGCGCCGGGTCGTGCAGCATCTCAAGCCTTACTTCGACTCGGCCGATTTCGCCTCGGCAAATCTGGAAACGACGGTCACGTTCGATCCGGCGACGCCTCATCGGCAGAAGACCTATGTCTACCACACGCTGCCGGGTTCGCTCGCCGCGCTCAAATGGCTCGGGCTCGATTACGTCAGCCTCGGCAACAACCACGTTTACGATTACCTGGAAAAAGGGCTCGCCGACACGCGGACGCATCTCGGCACCGTAGGTCTGACATACAGCGGAGCGGGAGCGAACGCGAAAGCCGCCTGGGCGCCCTATCGCGTCACGCTCGGCGGTGCGCCGTATTCGTTCGTTTCCGCTACGGCGATCGACGGGGCGCGATACACCCCGACGCTCACCGCCGCCGATACGAAAGGCGGCGCGGCGAATCTCAACGATTGGCCGGCGGCGCGAGCGGTCATTGCCGCCGAGAAGGCCGCCGGTCATATTCCCATCGTCCAGTGGCATGCCGGTCGCGAATACGCTTTCCGTCCACAAAAAAGCGCCGAGGCGCTCATGCGCGCCGCCGTGGAGGAGGGCGCGGCGCTTGTCGTCGGCCATCATCCGCACGTCGCCGAGGGTTTCGAGATTTATCGCGACGCGCTGATCGCCCATAGTCTCGGCAACCTGTTCTTCGATCAGGACCGGCACGAGACGTTCGCTTCGCATTTCGTCGAAATCGACATGCAGGGCGCAACGTGGCGGCGCGCGTATTCCATTCCCTTCCTGCTGGAAAACTACGTCCCCAAGCCGCTCGCCGGCCCCTTCGCGGCGCGTTTCGCTCGCCGGCTGGCCGAGGTTTCCTCCCATGCGCTCGTCCTCCCTCGCCTCGGACGCGGGGAAGTGCTGCCGGAAGATGGAGCGATAGCCGAGGATATTAATATTATCGTTGAAGTGACGATTCCTATTTCCGGCGAGCTTGTCGCCGATCTCCGCGCGTATGCCCCTCCCGACGCCTCGCTGTTGAAGGCGACGCTGGAAGGCGAGCCGGTCAAGGCGCGGATCGGCCGCGACCTGTTTCTGTACGGCGATTTCGAAGACATCGATGTGGACGAGGCGGCGTTCGAGGCCTTCGGCTGGGAAACCAGACCGGGCGAGCGCGAAGCCTGCCTGAGCCGCGCCTTTCGCGGCGCGGCGGGTTTCTGCCTTTACCGTTCGGCCGCCGAGGCGAAAGCCGCCGTCGGCGCCTTCGCCTGGCGGGTGCGTCTGTGGGGCGGAGACGATCTGCCCGACAGGCGCGACCTCACGCTGTTCGGCTATGCGCATGGCGAAGCGGCGGGGGAAGCGCAACTGGTCGTGCAACTCTACGGCGACGGCGGCGCGAAGGAGCCGCTCGGGACCTGGTCGGCCATTCTGCCGCCGGGAGATTATCCTTGGACGCCCGTCGCCGTCTCCTTCTCGTCGCCCGCCGACGCCACGGATTTCATCGCCGGCCCCGAAGCCGTATCGGTCGCGCTACGGCATGCGCCGCCCGCCAAAGAATCCGGCGTCGTCGCTTTCGACGAATTGGCGCTTATCGGCTGGGAGGAATCGATCTCCCTCGACGGCCGGTCTCCGCTCGCCGCCCCGCACGGACGCGATTTTCTCAAGTTGACCGGAGCGCCGGGAACGCGTTTCTTAAGCCTCGTTTTTCGGCGATTTTCGCCGCGAATCGCCAAAACGCCGAATTGACTTGAGCCGCTCCGGCTGCTACCCTATTGGAATCGAAATGAAGGGCGGCAAAATGGTCCAACGCGAGACGTACGGGATTCGTTGGAAGAAGAGGAAAGGCCGCGCGACGTGGAGGCGGATCGCGGTTTTGCTTGCGCTGGTCGCTATCGGCTCGATGGATGGCGGCGCGGCGCAGGCCAAGGAAGGCGAATTCGGGCTTACGCTCGCCGCCGGCTCGGGCTACCTTGTCGGTTACACGCCCGACAAGGCCGCGCCGGACAGCACGATCACGGCCCGCAACCCGGCCTTTCTCGATCTCGACCTGCAATACGAAGCCACCCCCCATCTTGCGCCGTCCTTGCGGCTGGAGATGACCGTCGAACAGGGCGGCGCGCTCACCATCGTTCCCAACCTCGTGTTCGACTCCGACGGGGACAAAGTCACCGTCTTCGGGCGCACGGGCGTCGCCATCCGCACCGAACCGAATTACTACGGCCTCGACTTCGGCGTGGGCGTCATCTGGCACTTCATCCGCCATTTGGGTTTCGTGGCCGAATTCAACGTCGAGCCGCTCTTTCTGGGCGACGGCCTGACCGGCGGCATCGTCGTCCCGCTCCTGGGCTTCGCCGGCTTCAGAGGCAACGTATGAAGCCGACAAAAATCACCACCCTGGGGCTTTCGCTGGTCCTTTGGCTCTGCACCCAGGCCGCCTGGGCCGACATCGACACCACGGCCGCCGTGCTGCCGGTGTACAACGCGGCCAACCTCGATGCGAAGAACGAGGCCAAACTGGTGAAGGCGCTGGAAGCGCCTCTGAAGGCCCGCGACGGCTACGACCTCGTGCCGCAAAGCCGCTCCAAGCGGGCGATGGGCAAACGGCCCAGCAGCCCCGACGCGGCGAAGCTGGCCGCGATCGGCGAGGCGGTGGAGGCGGACCTCGTCGTCGCCTGCCGCGTCTCGGCCGAATCGGCCACGAGGAAAGAACGCAAACGCGACTACGAATTCGCGCTTTATTTCGTTGACGTGAAAGGCGGCGCGCTATTGGCCTCGCAGGAAGGAAGCTGCGACCGGTGCACGTCGGCGGAGTTGGCCAAGGCGATCGGCGCGAAGACGAAAGCCCTTTACGCCGGTCCTTATCCCCTGGGTCTGGACACCGATCCCAGCGGCGCAGCCGTGAAGGTGGGAGACGAAGACTGGGGCGCGACGCCGATCAACAAGCGCATCGCCGGCGGGACCTACACCTTGCGCATCGAAAAAGACGGTTACAAAGCGCTGGAAGTCGAGTTCGAGATGCCCGACGACCGGCCCGTCTACGCCGCGCTGCCTTTGAAAGAAGACCCGAACTGGTCGCCTGCTCCGGTGGTCCTCGTGCCGCCGCCGATCGCGCTGGGCCGCAATGAAGCGTCTCCTCCCGCAGCGGCTCCGCCTGTCGCGCCAGAACCGGCCGCCAAGCCCGCGCCGCCTCCGGTTGAGGAGCCGCCGGCGACGCCGGAACCGCGCGAGGAAGCGAAGCCCGCGCCTGTCGCCGCGCCGGAACCGGAACCGGCTCCCGAGCCGGTTGGCCGCCGGCTGGAAGAAGGCGATGAAGGCGAGGACGCTCCTCCGCCGCCGGCGCGGAGCGTGAAAAAAGAGATGAGCGTGCAGCGCAAGTGGGCCTGGCGCACGATCGGAATTTCCGCGGCGACGCTCGCCGGCAGTCTGGCCTTCACCTTCTCCGCGCTTTACGCCGACGACCGGGCGAGCGACGGCAAGCTTCTGCCCTCTACCCAGCGGGATTACGCCGACCGCCGCGACGCCTACTGGATCGGCGCTTACACGCTCTACGGAGCGACCGGCGCGGCCCTCGTGACGGCCACCGTTCTCTTCCTCACCGAAAGCCCGGAGCCGCGACAGGCGGTGATCGTTCCCGCGATCACGCCCGACGGCGTCGGCCTCTCCGCCGTCGTGCGGTATTGACGGAGGCGGCCGCGATGCGCGCGAAAGCACAACGGTTCACATTCGTCCTGGCTGCGCTTGCCGCGTGGATCTGCGCCGGCTGCGATCCCAACAATCTCTTGGCCCGCCTGGCTCAAGGCGCGGGTTACTGCGACGAGGCCGCCATCGCCGCCGCCGCCTGCTGCGCCGCCGCCGAGCTTGCCGCCAAGCATCCGCGCGTCTGCGGCTTGGTTACGGCGGAATCGCTGGGCGCAACGTGTGCGGACGGCGGCGGATTGTTCGGAACGGGCGACAACACGCTCTCCGCCGCCGACGCCGTTGAAATGGATTGCCAAACCCTGCTTACCGTATTGGGAGACGTCCTCGCGGACGGCGACGACGATCAGCCGGACGGCGACCCGGACGGAGACGCGGACGGAGACTGCCCGTTCGACGGAGCGCCGTGCAGCGACGGCGATCCCTGCACCGAGAACGACGTCTGCGATAAAGGCGAATGCAAATCCGGCGAACCGAAAGACTGTTCCGGCCTCGATACCCAGTGTCGCGTCGGCGTTTGCGAAGCCGGGGAGTGCATTAAGCAGGAGAAAGACAACGGCGAGCCTTGCGACGATGACGACAAATGCACCGTGGAAGACCAGTGTACGGACGGCGTCTGCGGCGGCGAGGCGAAAACCTGCGACGACGAGAATCCCTGCTCTATCGACGCCTGCGACCCCGCCGACGGCGAATGCCGGCACGATTTCGAGTCCATGGAAAACGAAGCCTGCGAGGACGGCGATCCCTGCACGGCGCAGGAGCGGTGCCTATCGGGGGTCTGCACGCCGGGCGGGGCGACGGATTGCTCCGGCTTCGGCGACGATTGCAACGAAGGCGTCTGCGGCGAGTCCGGCTGCGAAAAGCGGCCGCTCCAGAACGGCCTCGACTGCGACGACGAAAGCCTTTGCACCTCCAACGACGCCTGCCAGGACGGTGTCTGCACGGGTCTGGCCGCCGATTGCGCCGATACGAATCCCTGCACCGTCGATGGCTGCGATCCCAGCACCGGCGAATGCCTGCACGACGAGGCGGCGGCGAACGGCCAGGGCTGCGACGACCTGAATTTGTGCACGGAGGGCGATGTCTGCCTGGACGGCGTCTGCCAGTCCGGCGGGCCCAAGGACTGTTCCTTCCTGAACACCGACTGCGCGGTCGGCGCCTGCGCGGCCGGCGTCTGTCTGCCTCAGAGCGTTCAGGACGGCGTCCCGTGCGACGATCTCGACGCCTGCACCGAGGGCGACAAATGCCGCGGCGGTCTGTGCAGCGAATTCGACAGCCGCAAGACCTGCGACGATCAGAACGAGTGTACCGTGGATAGCTGCAATTCCGTCACGGGAGCTTGTTCGAACGTGGTGAACCCGAACACCTGTCTGATCAGCGGCAGATGCTACGCCAACGGCACGCCGAACCCGGCGGAGCCGATCTGCGCTGTCTGCGATACGGACGCCAATCACATTGGCTGGACGCCGATCAACGAAGGCGGGGATTGCTCCTCTTCGCTCTGCCACGTAAACGACCGCTGCGAATTCGGCCAATGCTATTTCGATGAGAAAGAGTGCAACACCGACGATCCCTGCCGGCGCGGAATGTGCAACCTCGGCACCGGCGAGTGCGAGTACACGACGGAAGGGCAGGAAGGCCACCCCTGCGACGATCAAGAAGAGGACACCTACAACGACAGCTGCGACTCTCAAGGGGGATGCGCCGGCACGGAGCCGCCGTTCAGGACGCACCTGGAAACCGGCTCGCTGAATGTGACGACGTATGTCGCGGAGCCGGGCCCGGCGGCTCCGCTGTGCGTGAGGCTCCAGGTCGAGGCGACCAACAGCGAAAATCTTCGCATCGATCTCATCTCGCCTCAGGATATACCCTTGATGCCGCCGCTGTTCGACCATGACTCCGAAGCGGCCAGTCCGATTCTGATCGAACGATCGACCGAGCAGTACGCCAATCTGGCGCGGACGGGGGTATGGACGCTCACGATGCAGGTCGATCAGGCCGACCAGTGGGCGGAACTCCATTTGCTGTCTCTGAGCTTCGCTTCCTGTCAGAAGCGTTCCGTCGCGTCCGACGACGCGGAAGAACCCGTTTCCGGCGATGATAAGCCGGCGGACGCGCCGGTCTCGGAAGACGGCGATTTCACGCCGGACCGGTAATTTTGGCGCAAAGGTTTTGCAGCGGGATGATCCGGCTCGAACAAGAGGCGAGGGCGCTATTCGTATGACCCGCTCGCGTGCGAACGACAGCCGGCGCTTGTGGCCATTCTATCTGGCCGTATTCGCCATGCCGATACTCGGCGGCGGCAATTTCCCCTGGCTGGCCGAGGCGCATACGGCCTCCCTCGTCTGGCAGGTGCTCGTCCTTCTCGTCTGGACATCGACGACGGTGCAACGGCCCGTGGGCTTCCGCGATCTCTTCGCCCATCGGCCGCTCTGGCCGTTCTACTTGTTCTCCCTCTGGCTTGTGGCGCTCGTTCCGTTTTCCCAGGTCATCGACGCCAGCGTGAAAACGTCGCTTGTCTGGGTCGGCGCGATGCTTCTGGCGCAAACGGCGCTTCAGCTTCGCCTGGACGAGAAAGAGCGAACGCGGACGCTCATCGTTTATTTCGCCGCCGTCGTCTTCTGCGCCGTTTACGGCATTTACCAGGGCCTTTGGGGCATGCCCGCGCTGAAGTCGCTCGAAGGGCTTTCGGCCGACGACCTGAAGCTCCTTGCCGAAGTGCAACGGCCGTTTTCCTTTTTCCCCGGGGCCAACGTTTTCGGCGGCGTGCTCGTGTCGCTGATGCCGATCGCCGTGCTTCTGTTCCTCGCCGGCGGGCGGCTCCGGACGCGCGTCGCCCTGGGCGCCGGCGTGGCGCTCGTCGTCACCGCGTTGCTGTTCTCCTATTCGCGAGGCGCCTGGGCCGTCTGCCTCGTCGGTCTTTTCCCCGTCGCTCTCGCGGCGGCCGGCCACCGAAAGCGGCGTCGCGTGATTCTCGCTTTCGCCGCTTTGTTCGCCCTGGCCTACGTTTTCTTCCTCGGCTTGCAGTTCGAAGCCGACCCGTCGCGCGACCAGCTTGCGCAATCGGTGATCGACCGCTTCTACGCGCTGGGTCACAAATCCGACGCCTCGGTGAAGGCGCGGCTCGGTTACTGGGCCACGGGTCTGGCCATGGGCCATGCCCATTTTCCCTTCGGCGCGGGGCCGGGAACCTTCGCCGAGCTGTCGCGGCTGCATCAGACGCTGCCCAACTATACGCGCTCGCCGCACAACGTTCTCATTCAGCTTTACGCCGAGACGGGCCCGATCGGGTTGATGCTGTTTTTCTGGCTTCTCGTCAGCGCGGCGCGCGAGGCGTGGCGCAGGCGCGACGGCGACGCTTCCCCCTGGGCCCTGCGGCTGATCGCCGTGGCGGCCTTGTTGGCGCTTCTGCACGGCCTGATCGACATCGATTTCGAAAGCCCCGCCGTCATCGGCGCGTTTTTCCTTTTTACGGCGCTGCTCTGGACGCCGGCTCTGCCGCAGGCGATCCGCAAAGGCCGCGCCTCGGACCCGACGGTGCGCACGCTCGCGGCTACGGCGTTCATCGTTCTTTTCTTTGTCGGCCGTTTTTTGCCGTTTCTGGGCGGCCGCTATTACGATCTCTCGCTGGCCGCCGAGGAAACGGGGGCGCGCGAGAAGGCTCGCGCCTTCACCGCCGACTCCCTCGCCGTCTGGCCGTACAATCCCGCCGCCCACTACCGCCAGTCGCGGTTTCTGATCGACGATTATCAGGGTTCGAAAGACAGCGCCGCGCTCGCCCGCGCCCGCGCGGAGGTTGAGCGGGCGATCGCGCTTAGCCCCGGCAATCCGGAATACCGGCTCGGCCTGGCCGACGTGATCGCCATGGCCGGCGACCGGCAGGCGGCTCTCGACGCCCTTCGCGCGGCGGCGCAGCTCTACCCGACGTCGGTGTACTACCGTTACGAACTGGCGCGCGGCCTGGCTTTGGCGGGCAACCTCAGCCACGCGGTATACGAACTGAACGACGTGCTGCGCTACGAGCAGGCCTATCTCGACCACAAGAACCCCAACGGCATCGATCTGATTTACGCCCGTTTTCTGCGCGCCGCCATCCTCAACGATCAGAAGCAATACGGCGAGGCGATCGACGAGTATGGGCGGATCATCCGGCTTTGCCAGGATTCCGGTCTGATCCTGAACGCCTACACGAGTCAGCGTCCGTCTCATACGACGTGCGAGCAGATCGTCCAGCAGGCGAAGGATTACATCGGGCGAGTGGAGACGGATCGCAAAGCCTCCGACTCCAGGGGACAGCCGCAACCGGCGCCGCCGATGAACATTCCATTGCAGGCGCCGGCGTTGCCCGATTCCGCGCCCGGCGAGACTGGGCAGGTTCCCCCTCCGGCGCATTCGGACGACGGCGACGCACACTGAGTGAGGCGAGGCCATGGCGACGATGAAAATCCACCCCACAGCCGTAGTCGATGAGGGCGCAACCATCGGACCGGGCACGAAGATCTGGCATTTCTGCCACGTCTGCGCCGGCGCGACGGTCGGCGCGAACTGCTCGCTCGGCCAGAATGTCTACGTCGCCCCGACGGCGAAAATCGGCGACGGCGCGAAGATCCAGAACAACGTCTCGCTCTACGACGGCGTGGTGCTGGAGGACGATGTCTTCTGCGGGCCGTCGATGGTGTTCACCAACGTTCTCACGCCGCGCGCCCACGTCTCCCGCAGGGACGAATACGCGCCGACGCTCGTCAAACGCGGCGTGACGATCGGGGCCAACGCGACGATCGTCTGCGGGCGCACGATCGGCGAATACGCCTTTATCGGCGCGGGAGCGGTGGTGACGAAAGACGTCTTGCCGCACGCGGTGATGCTCGGCAATCCGGCGCGCCGGAAGGGCTGGGCCTGCCGTTGCGGCGAAATGCTGAGGACGACGGCCGACGACCGCGCGCGCTGCGCGCGCTGCGGCGACCGTTATGCAATCCGGGAGGGCCGCCTCGCGCGGGAGGAATGACGATGGCGATGAAGGTTCCGCTGCTGGATCTGAAGCGGCAGTACGCGGCGCTGAAGGACGAGTTGAATGCGGCGCTCTTGCGCGTCGCCGCGAGCACGCAGTACATCCTCGGACCGGAAGTCGAGGCGCTGGAGAAAGAAATCGCGCCGATGTGCGGCGCGGCGCACGCGGTGGGCGTGACGTCGGGTTCGGACGCGCTGATCGTCGCCTTGATGGCGCTCGGCGTCGGCGCAGGCGACGAGGTCGTGACCACGCCCTATACGTTTTTCGCCACGGCGGGCGCGATCGTGCGGCTGGGCGCCAAGCCGGTGTTCGTCGAGATCGAAGCGAATTCCTACAACATCGACGCGGCGCGGCTGGAAGCGGCGATCACGCCGCGCACGAAAGCCATCCTGCCCGTCCATCTCTTCGGCCGGCTGGCGGCGATGGAGCCGATCATGGACCTCGCCCGCGCCAAAGGGCTTCCCGTGATCGAGGACGCGGCGCAGGCGATCGGCTCGACGGACGCCCGGGGCCGTCGCGCCGGAGGCATCGGGACGATCGGCTGTTTTTCCTTTTTCCCCTCGAAAAACCTCGGCGCGATGGGCGACGGAGGGCTGGTCACCACCAGCGACGCCGCGCTCGCCGAAACGATGCGCATGCTGCGCGGCCATGGCGCGAAGCCGAAATACTATCACGCCAAGGTCGGCGGCAATTTCCGGCTCGACCCCATGCAGGCGGCCGTGCTGCGCGTGAAACTGCCGCACCTGGAAGCCTGGCACGAAGGGCGTCGCGCCAACGCCGATCGCTATCGTCGCCTCTTCGCCTCCGCGCCGACGCGCGTGGCGGAGAATGTGTCGCTGCCGGAGCCGGGAGATGGCCGGCACATCTACAACCAGTTTATCCTCCGTTGCTCCCGGCGGGATGCGTTGCGGAATCATCTGACGGAACGCGGCGTCGGCACGGAAATCTATTACCCAGTGCCCTTGCATCTGCAGGAATGTTTCGCCGACCTAGGGCATAAAAAAGGCGATTTTCCCGTTTCCGAGGCGGCCGCCGAGAAAACACTGGCGTTGCCGATTTTCCCGGAACTGACGGATGCCGAAGCCGCTTACGTGGTCGAGGCGATTTCTGATTTTTATAAGTAATCTAGTAACTTCCGCAGGCTACGCTTCCCCCCTGGCGTTTTCCCTTGACGAAACTAGGAATATTTCTTAGCATTCGAACATCTGGAAGTTATGGCGTAAGAATACTAGGATATTCGCGCAACCCGTCAGCTTGAAACCAGGAGGAAACTCATCACCATGAAGCTATCGACCCGGGGCCGATATGGAATGCGGGCTATGGTGGACCTGTGCATGCATTACAATGAAGGCTCGGTGCAGCTCAAGGAAATCGCCAGGCGCCAGAAAGTATCGCTGAAATACCTCGAGCAGCTTGTCACCCCCTTGCGGGCGGCAGGGCTTGTGCGCGGCGTACGCGGCGCACGGGGCGGCTATACGCTCTCGCGGCCGCCGGAGGACATCAATCTCGGCGAGATCCTCCAGGCTCTGGAAGGCAGCCTCGCCCCCGTGGATTGCGCCGCCGACGAAACGATCTGCCCGGCCGCAGGCGGCTGCGCCACCCATGAATTGTGGCAAGAGCTTTACGTATCGGTCAACAAAGTGCTGGAGCGTCGCACGCTGAAGGATCTCGCCACCCGGCAGACGGAGCTGGAGCGCGAAGGACGCGACGCTTTCACCTATCAAATCTGATTCTCCAAACCCGAACCCATCCCCGTACGGCGGGGCTGCAAGGAGCCAATGATGCAAATCGCCAAGAACGTCATCGACCTCGTAGGCAAGACGCCGCTGGTCCGCCTCAATCGCGTCGCCAAGGACGTCCAGGCGGAAGTGGTGGCGAAGCTGGAATACCGCAACCCGGCCGGCAGCGTGAAGGATCGCATCGGGATGTCGATGATTCTGGCCGCCGAGCAGGAAGGCAAGCTGAAGCCGGGCATGACGATCGTCGAGCCCACCAGCGGCAATACGGGCATCGCGCTGGCCTTCGTCGCCGCGGCCAAGGGGTACAAGTGCGTGTTGACGATGCCCGAAACGATGTCGATGGAGCGCCGCGCGCTCTTGAAAGCGTATGGCGCGGAGCTTGTGCTTACTCCCGGCGAACTGGGCATGCGCGGCGCGATCGCCAAGGCGAAGGAAATCTTCGAGTCCGATCCGCATCTGTACTACATGCCGCAGCAATTCGAGAATCCCTCGAATCCGTGGATCCACGAGAAGACGACGGCCGAGGAGATATGGAACGATACGGACGGCAAGGTCGATGCCCTGGTGGCCGGCGTCGGCACGGGCGGCACGATCACCGGCGTGGCGCGCGTCATCAAACCGCGCAAGCCCTCCTTCAAAGCGATCGCCGTCGAACCCGCCGATTCGCCCGTGCTCTCCGGCGGACAGCCCGGTCCGCATAAAATCCAAGGCATCGGCGCCGGTTTCAAGCCGGCCGTGCTGGACTCGTCCCTCCTCGACGAAATCGTCACGGTCACCAACGATGAGGCGTTCGAGATGGCGCGGCGCATAGGCCGCGAAGAGGGCATCCTGGTCGGCATTTCGTCCGGCGCGAACGTCGCCGCCGCCCTGAAGGTGGCGGCTCGTCCGGAAATGAAAGGCAAGCTGATCGTGACGATCGTGCCTTCCAACGGCGAGCGCTACCTCTCGACGCCGCTCTATAATTTTTAATCGTCGGATCGATTCGCCCGCAGCCTGACTGGCCCGGCGGTTGGCTTTTGAGCAGGCCCGCGCATAGGCGCGGGCCAAATATTTTTGTAATCGTTTTAAATTGGGAGGCGCGTCGGGAAAAACTAGGAATTTCCTGGTAATTTTTCCGCAAATTAATCATCAGGCGCCCTTGACATCCCTGTTTTGGCTTTGTTAGAATGCCCTTGTGCCAGTTATGGTTGGAAACCCGCGTGGCATGCTCCGGATGAAAAGTGAGCCGACCCGCTGCCATGGGAGTTGGGGTCGTTCAAGCCTTTCGTATTAAGCTCGTGCAGGAGGAGAAGCGATGTGCGCGGCAAAGAGAGTTCCATCGATTAAGCGCAAGGTGGCGCAGTTCCTCACCAGCGAGGAAGGAAAAATCACCAAGAAGCAGGCCCTCACGGCTTCGACGACTCTCCTTCTGCTGGGGCAGTCGCTGAACGCCGAAGCGGCCGAACAGGCCGATGGCGTGGATGACGGCCACACCCCGACCCACGACTACCTCGACGGCCAGATCGCCCCCGCCTCCGGGACGCTGGACGGCCAGCTTTACGCCGGCCACTGTTCCCACGGCTCCCACGGCTCCCACGGCTCGCATGGGTCGCACGGCTCCCACGGCTCCCACGGGTCGCACGGCTCCCACGGGTCGCACGGCTCCCACGGGTCGCACGGCTCCCACGGGTCGCACGGCTCCCACGGGTCGCACGGAAGCTGGTAATCCGCGCGCCGGGGCAGTTTTCCACCCTGCGAAAACATCGGGATTTTGCCTTACGCGGCTTAAGGGCCGTGGGGAGTGTCAGCGGCATCGACCTTCCGGAAAGACCGTGAGGCGATGGAATACGAGCAGATCATTGAAGCCATCGCCGCCCGCCTGCGAGGCCTGTCGCAACGTGAGTTTCGCGTTCACCGTCTCTGCCGCGATCTGATCCGTTTCTCCGACGCCGACATCGCCTATATCCTCCAAGCGCTTTATCGCGGCTCGCTGAAAAAGCAGCGCAGCTGCCTGTTCATCGTCGAAGCGCTCGCCGATTTCAGCGAGCTGCGCGGCATGCTCGGCGCGCGGCTGGCCGAGATTTACCGGGAGGCGGAGGCCGGCAGGCTCTACCTCGCCGCCGAATGGCTCGTGCCCCTGCCGTTGCACGCCACGGAGCCGCGTGGCCTGGAAACGCACGAAGACCTGCAAAGTCTGACCTTGGGCGAGCGCAAATGGATGGCGCGCAAGGCCGAGCCGGCCATGCTGGAGAAACTGCTGGTCGATCCCAACCCGACGGTGATCCGCAACCTGCTCAACCATCCCCGTCTGGAGGAGCGGCACGTCGTGCGCATCTGCGCCAAGCAGCCCAACCACCCCGGCGTGATGATCGAGGTGTATCGCCATCGGCACTGGTTCTCGCGTCTGCCGGTGAAGAAGGCGCTGCTCAACAACCCCGCCTCCCCCTCCTGGCTTGTGATGCTGATCATCCCCTGGCTTCCGGTGCAGGACCTGCGGGCGCTTTTGAAATCGGCCCGTTTTTCGCAGGGCTTCATCAATCAGATCCTCGCCGAACGGCGCCGCGACGAGACCGACGACGCCGAGGAGGCCTGGCCCGCCTGGGCCTTGGAGAGCGAGCAGGACGCCACGGACCGCCTGCCGTCCGCCGCGCCGATTCCCTCCGATCTTACGGCTTTCTCCGATTTGTCGGAAGACGAAGACGGCGGCGAGCTGCACTGAAGCCGCCGCGCCGCCGGGAAAGAGCAGCCCTAAAACGATGCGTTAAATCTGTCCGCGATCGATGTAGGCGCGGATGCGGTTGCCGCCGCCGCGCCGCGCGTCCTCCATCGCCGCCTCGGCTTTGCGAACCATGCGATCGACGTTGTCGTTGTCTTCCAGGGAGGCCACGCCGATCGAGAGCGCCAGTTCCCCGCCGAATTGATTGAAGAAGCTTTCCCGCAGCCGCTCGGCGATGATCCGCCCCTGCATGCGGTCGGTTTCGGGCAGGATCAGGGCGAATTCGTCGTTGCCGAAGCGGAAGCCGGCGTCGTACTTGCGCGTCGAGTTGCGGATCAGGTCGCCGATGAAACGCAGCACGCGGTCGCCGGCCTTCAGTCCGTGCGTTTCGTTGTAGCGGTGGAAATAGTCGATGTCCAGATAAAGGGCCGAGAGCGGGTGGGCTTTGCGGCGCGAGCGGTCGATCTCCCCTTCGAGCGTGCGGAAAAAGTGGCGCGAATTGAACAGGAGCGAGAGCGAATCGGTGATCGAAGCCCGCGTGACTTCCTCGGCATGCAGCCGTTTCGCCACTTTCCAGAACTGGAGGATCAGAACGAAAAAGAGGATCACCAGGAGAAACTGGACCCAATTCGAGAGATCGAGCTGCAGCGTCGCGAAGTCGAAGTTGGCCAGCACGAACAACAGGGCGTAGAAGCCCATCAACAGGTACAGGACCTTCTCCAGCTTGTCGTTCATCCTCCCTCCTTTGCCTCTGCCGTGCGCCGCTTCCTGCGCAAGGGGTCAGGCGAAGAGATCCCGTACGTCGTCCCAATGGGTGCAGGCGGCGAATCGTCCGGCGCGCTCCCGCAAGTCGGCGTCGCCGATAGCGCACAATCGCGCCACGGAAAAATCCTCGACCGTGAAGCTCGCCACCAGCGTGCCGGCCACCACCCCCGCCTTGAGGCCGTCGAAGTCGGTGCGATTCGTTTTGGCCAGCGCGCCCAATAATCCGCCGGCGAAGCTGTCGCCCGCGCCCGTCGGATCGACCACCCGCTCCACCGGATAAGCCGGGAGCGCGAACATCCGCCCTTCGCCATAGAGTGCGCTGCCGTGCTCGCCGCGTTTGATGATGAGGTATTTCGGCCCCATCGCCAAAATCGCCTCCGCCGCGCGATGGATGTTGCGCAAGCCGGTCAAGAGGCGCGCTTCCTCGTCGTTGACCGTCGCCAGATCGACGCGCCGGAAAACTTCCTTGAGCGCGTCGAGCCGCGTGTCGATCCAGAGGTTCATCGTGTCGCAGGCCACGAAGCGGGGGCGCGCGACCTGGTCGAGCACCTGGAGTTGAAGCTCCGGCTGGATGTTGGCGAGGAAGAGATACTCCGTCTCCTTGAAGTGGCACGACAGCTTCGGGGCGAAATTCCGAAACACGTTGAGCTGCGTTTCGATGGTCTTGCGTTCGCAGAAATCCTCGGAGTAGACGCCCGACCAGAAGAAGGTCTTGCCGGCCAGCCGCTCGACGCCCGAGACGTCCACGCCGTGGGCGCGAAGGAGTTCCAGGTGTTCGCGGGCGAAATCGTCGCCGACCACGGCCACGATCCCCGCCGGCGCGAAGCGCGAAGCGGCGAGGCCGGCGTATGACGCCGAGCCGCCCAAGATCCGCTCGCGCGTCGCCTGCGCCGTGGCGATCGTGTCGTAGGCCACCGAACCGACGATGACGAGCCGCATCGGCTTTACTCCTTGAAGAACCGGCCGACCAGCGGCTCCAGCTTGCGCCGGACCGCTTCGTCGATAGCCTCGCCGCGGGTGATGATCGCTCCCTCCAGGGCATGACGGCAGGAGCAGTCGTCGGGTTGTTTGTCGAGTCCGGCCACGGCCAGCTTGAGGATTTTCTGGGCCGCCTCCACGTTCTGCTTGAAAGTGGCGACGATCTTCTCGGCCGAAAACGCTTCCTCGGATTCGCGCCAGCAGTCGTAATCGGTGACCAGGGCGATCGTCGCGTAGCAGATCTCCGCCTCGCGCGCCAGCCTGGCTTCCGTGGCGTTGGTCATGCCGATCACGTCCGCTCCCCAGGAGCGATAAAGGAAGCTTTCGGCCTTCGTGGAAAGCTGCGGCCCTTCGATGCACAAATACGTTCCGCCTTCATGGGCCTGCGCGCCGGCTTCTTTCGCCGCCTGGAAGAGAGTCTTCGCCAGGCCGGAGCAAACCGGCTCGGCCAGCAGGATGTGGGCCGTCAATCCCGCCTCGTCGAAGAAGGTCGATTTTCGCTGTTTGGTGCGGTCGATGAACTGATCGACCGCCACGACGTGGCCGGGATGATACTGCTCCTTCAAGCTGCCCACCGCCGAGACGGAGAGAATTTTCTCCACGCCCAGCAGTTTCATGCCGAAGACGTTGGCGCGGTAATTGACGAACGGCGCGCTGATGCGGTGCCCCTGGCCGTGCCGCGGCAGAAAGACCACCGGCCGGCCGGACAATTCGCCGATCACGTAAGCATCCGACGGTTCGCCGAAGGGCGTGTCGAGTCGTTTCGTTTCGCGCACGACGAAACCGGCCATCTGATACAGGCCGCTTCCGCCGATGATGCCGATCCGGGGTTGGGTCATGCGCCTCCTCCTGCCGCTGAAATTCCCGCCCGCCTTTCATCCGGAGTCCGCGAGGAATCTCGCGCCGTGTTTCAGGATGCCTAACCCTACTCGAAAGAGGGGAGCCGTTCAAGAGGTTTTCGTTTCCTCGCGCCCGCACAGAGAGAGGTAAGGGCAGCCGAGCCGGCGGCAGATGTCCGGCGGCGCATCGGACCACTCGACGAACGCCTTCGCCTCGTTTTCCCCTGCGGTCGAAAGGCGCTGTTCCAGGTCGGTCAAGAAGGCGTCGAGAGCCGAGTCGTTCACGTCCACCGGCCGCCAGGGCGCCCGATCCTGAAGATAGGCCACGGCGGCCTGTCGCGCGGCGGCTGCGCCGCCCGAAGCGGCGCGCAGCACGGCGGCGTAAGTCAAGAGCTGGAATCGATACGATTCGGCGCGCTCGGGATTGCGGGCGGCGTATTTGTAGTCCACCAGGTCGAAGCCGCCGTCGGGATAGGTGCGCGCCGCGTCGATCCGGCCTTTCAGCCGTATGGAGCGGCCCGAGGGAAGCGTCAGCGCGGCGAGGAAGGGCAATTCGCGGTGCAGCGCCGCATCGGGAGAGCGTGGCGGCGCGGGAAAATCGCCGGCGGCGGCGATGGCCCGTCCCATGGAATCAAATTCAGGTTTTTCAGAGGAGAGACCTTTGCGAGCGAGAAACGCCTTCCAGGCCGCGACATCGATCGGCGCAGCCGGGTCGCGCGTTTCGTAGAACTCGTGGACGAGCTTCCCCGCATCGGCCGCCGTCGAAATAGCGGTCGGGGATTCGTCGGGGGACGGCTCCACCCACAACAGCGTCGTGCGGTCGAGCAGCCGGCGAAGCTGGAAGCGCCGTTCGCAGACGGTCAGGTCCTGCAGCAGCGACACGCTGAACGTCCCGCCCGGTCCCGCTTCGACGGGAGGCGGCGTGGCGTCGGCGAGCGCGGCGAGCGCTTCGGCGGCGTTGCGGAAGGCCGGCGCGGCGGCATGAAGTTCGTTCTCCCGCGTCGTCGCCGTCTCGGCGGTCGGCGGCGGATGGTCGTCGTCGGGCGCGGCGGTCCCGGCGGCCATGGCCTCGGCGATCCAGTCGTACCAGCTTCGCCTTTTCTCGTCGCCGCCGTCGTCGCGGCCGTCGCGGTCGTCGCGCCGCGTTACATCGCCCGAAAGGATCAGATAGTCGCGGGCGCGCGTGAGGCCGACGTAAAGCAGCCGCTTGTACTCCGCCTCCTCCTCGGCGCGGTCGCGATCCTTGGCTTCGAGATAGTCCCAGGTCGGGTAGTCGTCCTCTTCGCCCGCCACGGCGAGCTTGAGGCCGTAGCGCGCCCGGCCGGCGATGACCAGCCGATCGCGGTTCGACATCGGCCGGTGCGAAAGATCGGGGAAGACGACGATCGGAAATTCGAGCCCTTTGGCCTGGTGCAAGGTCATCACGCGCAGGGCCTCGCCGCCGCGGGCGACGGGACTTTCGCCTTCCTCGGCCTCGATCCGCCGCAAGGTTTCGATTCGCTCGCAGAAGGCGGACGGGCCGAAGCCCGGCCGTTCCCGTTCCCAGAGGCGCGCGAGATCGACCAGCTTTTCCTGGTTGGCCGCGAGCCGCGCCCCTTCCGGATCGAGCGCCGCCACGGCGGCGAGATCGAAGCGGAGCCGCGATTCCTCCAGCAGCTCCGAGACCGGCAGCAGCGGCAGCCGCGCGCGAAGCGCATGAATTTCGGCGACGAAGCGCGCCAGTCTCGTTTTTTCCGGTTCGTCGGCGGGAAGCGAGGCGACGATCGGAGCCCAGTTTTCCGGCGCAAACGCCGCGTCGCTCCAGATCGTCTCGGGTTGCGCGAAGAGTCCGAGCAGCGCGAGATCGGAGAGCAGCACGGCGGGCGAGCGCAGCACGGCGGCGCGGACGAAGGCGTCGTGCGGCTGGACGAGAAAGCGCACGAGGTGGATCAGGTCGCGCACTTCCGGACGCGCATAAAAGCCCGTGCTCTGGGCGATCGCATACGGCAGGCCGGTTTCGCGCAGCGCCTGCTCGTAGACGGCGGCATGGGTCATGCGGCGCAGGAGAATCGCCGCGTCCCCCGGCGTCGGCGGGCGCGGCGCGCCGTCTTCGCCGCGCACGCGCACGCCCGTTTCGCCGGCGAAGATCGCCTTCAGGCGAACGGCGATGCGGCGGGCTTCGGCCAGTCGTCGCGCGGGCATGTCGCCCTCCGCATCGTTGGCCAGCAGTTCCACCGGCCGCGCGTTGAGCGTCGTCGCTTCGTTCAAACCGGAACTCAGATCGTCGCTTGCGCCGTAGGCCACTTCGAAATCCGCTTCGCCATCGGCCGCCATCACGCGGGGGAAAAGGCCGTTGTAGAAATCGAGCAGCGTGGAGACGGAGCGGAAGTTTTCGGCGAAGCTGAGGCGGCGGCCGCCTTCGGCGAGGACCCGCCGTTCGAGCTCGGCGAACACCGACACGTCCGCGCCGCGGAAACGGTAGATCGACTGCTTGCGGTCGCCGACGACGAGAAAGCGCGTCGGCGGCAGGTTGAGCGCCCCTGCGGCCTCGGCGTCGCGGCGCACGAGGCCGCGCAAAAGCTCCATCTGGGTGCGGTTGGTGTCCTGCGCCTCGTCCACGAGGATCGCGTGAAACTGGCGCTGCACGCGCCGGCGGATCTCCGGCCTCCGCCGCAAGAGTCGAATGGCGAGGACCTGCAGATCGTCGAAGTCCAGCACGCCGGCCTGCCGCTTCCTTTCCCGATACGTGCGGCGCGCGCGTTGGGCAAGTTCGGCGAGAGCCGCCCGTTCCGGCAAGGCATGGATCTGGCAGAACAGCGCCTGGGCTCGCTCGCGGATCGCATCGAGCCGGACGCGCCAGGGCTGGATCGGTTTGGAGAGCCTGGAGAACCGCGAAAGCGCTTCGCGCCAGGCTTTGAAAAACGCCAGACCGGCGGCCAGCGCGGCGTCGGCGTCGGGAAGAGACCCGGCGCCGGCGACCCCGCGCCAGTGGGCGGCGAGATCGTCCGCCTTTTGTTTCGTCAGCGGCGTCGTCTTGTTCGATGCGACGACGTCGGCCAGCGTCGTCAGCTCGTCGCCATAGAGGCGGTAGGCGGTTTTCAGGTCTTCCCCCAGCCGCCTCCGTTCGCGCGGGATGGACGGACGCCGCACCGGCCAGCCCTGATGCGCGAGAATCAGCCGGATCAGCATCGCCGCCAGGCCGCTTGCCGAGAAGCGGCCGGCGAGGCGCACGGCGTCCGCGTCGCCTCGCTCAAGCCGCTCGGCGAGCGTATCGGCGGCCGCGCGATCCAGAAGCGAGCGCGCATCCGCTTCCTCGGCCGTTTTGAAATCCGGCGAGAGCCCGGCCTCGAAGGCGTGCTCGCGCAAAAGCCGCGCGCAGAAGGCATGGAACGTGTGGATGTAGGCGTCGCGGATGGCGTCGCCGCCGCCGAGGCCGCGTTCGCGCAAGGCCGCGGCGAGCTTGTCGCGCATCTGCCGCGCGGCCTTGTTGGTGAAGGTGATGGCGAGGATGTTGTCCACGCCGATGCCGCCTTCGACGGCGAGCGCCGTCTCGCCGGCCGCCAGCCGCGCCATCAGCTCCACCAAAGCCGTCGTTTTTCCCGTGCCGGCCGAAGCGGAGACGACGATGTCGGTCTCGAAGCGGAACAGCGCTTCTTTTTCCGGGGACCAGGAAAACGTCATCGTCGGCGTCCGGGGCGGGAGTGGGGCGCGGCGAAAATCGATTCTTCGCCGCGCTCTCGGCTGTCGGCGGCGCGGAGCAGGACCGGCATCGGCGCGAGCAGCGCGCGGCCGCTATTTTTTCCAGATCGGCGTCGGCTTCAGCGTCACCTTGCCGTTCTCTTCCTTTACGCTGAAGCGCACGGAGGCGCAGCCGTGCTTGGCTTTGAGCGTCTCCTCGGCTCGCTTGAGTTTGACGATCATCCGCGCCTTGGTGATCTGGGAGATGTCTTCGCCGGCTTTGCGTTTCTCGCGGATGAATTCCTCGTAAATCCGGTCGTAGTAACCATCCAGGTCCTCGGTTTCGTCGCCGGGAGCCCGTTCGCCTTCCGGCGTGGACGCCTCGCCGAGGTTCTGGATGAGCATTTTATCCTGAAGCCCTTTGGCCCTGCCGCTGTCCAGCGAGCCGCGCATGGCGGCGAGGGTGTTTTCATCATCCTCCTCGGGGATGTATTTGCCGAGCAGGATGGCGATCATCAGGTTCATCGTCTGGCCGAGTTGGTTCAGGTACGGATCTTCGGAAGAGAACTGATACTCCTTGTTGCCGACGATGATCTGGTGGGCGCCTTCGAGAATGAAGTCGATGGCGTTGTAGGCTTTCTGGATGATGTAGAACGCCGACGAGACGCCGAGCAGCACGAGCAGGAGCGACACCAGAAACAGGAAATTGCGGCTGCCGACGTATTCGCTGAGCCAGTCGTCCTGCGACGTGAGCAGCATGAAGCCGGCCAGTTCGTTATTGAAGCCGGTGTCGATCGGCGAGAGGATGACGATGTAACGCTCTTCTCCCAAGACGAGGCGTTCCTCGAAATAGTCGTTTTTCGAGAGCAGGACCCGGGCGATTTTCGGCGCATTCTGTCGCACGTAGGAGTCGAGCGCCATCTGCTTGGCCGAAGACATGGTCGAGGCCAGCACGCGATCGCGGGAGAAAAAGGCGAACTCGCCGAACGCCAGTTCGTTTTCCTGGCGGGCCAGAGCCTCGTCGATCACGTTCGCCATCAGCACCGCGCCGATCACGGCGTTGTTGAAAACGATCGGAGCGGCGGAGACGACCGCGATTTTGTCGTCCAGCAGCAGAATGTCTTCGGCCGTTTCGCCGGAAAGCGCCGCCTTCACCGCCGGCCGGTCGCTGAAGCGGTTTTTCCGCCATGTCGCGACGAGTGTTCGCGCCAGTTCCTGGCCGTCGGCATCGACGACGATGAACGTGTCGGCGAAATACTTCACCCGGGAAAGCACTTCCATCTGTTCGAAAAGTTTGAAGTGCCGTTCTTCCTGCTCTTTGTCGGTCGTGGCTGGCAGCTGCATGGCCGCCAGGAAATCTTGTTCTTTTGCAAACTTGCGAACGAGGTCGAGGCGTTTTTCCTGGGTGGCGCGGCGGGCGGTGGCGTAAACCTGGTAACTCTTCACCAGATTCTGCTCCAATTTGCTGACGGAGTCGGATTCAAGCGTGCCGATGATGTAGAAATTCGTCAGCAGGCTGAAAATCAGAATCACGCCGAAAACGACCAGACCCAGTTTCAGGCGCATGGCGATCCCCGTCGCGTTGGCAATTGTCGGGACAGACGAACCCCTACCGCAGAGATTACATCACTATATGCAACTGGCCGAATTGCGTCAACTATTTTCGTCGGGACAATCCGTTCGCCGGTTTACGGCGGGGCGGCGGTCGGCCGGGGAAACCGCCGGGAAAGATTCGGGCCGTTTATTCGGTTTCGACGTCGTAGCCTTCGCCCTTGAGGCGTTCGTAAACCGTTTGCCGGGCGGCCGGAGAGATAAAGGGGCCGATATACACTTTCCAATCCCCCTGGCGGCCTTCGATGCGGGTGGTGGAAAAACGGCCGCGCAGATAGTAATAGAGCCGCTCGGCATCGACGCGGCTGGCGTAGGCGCCGATGCGCAGGCGGTTGGTGGCCACGGCTCGGCCGCCGAGCAGAGGCGCGCCGGCTTTGAGCACGATCTGGGCGCGCACGTTCGTCGTGCCGGACCCCACATATCCCAGTTCCTTGGCGGCGCCATAGGAGAGGTCGAGCACGCGATCGCCGACGAACGGCCCCCGGTCGTTCACGGTCACATCCAGCGACCGGCCGTTGGCGAGATTGGTCACGCGCAGGACGGTGCCGAAAGGAAGGGTGCGATGGGCGGCGGTGTAGGCGTTCATATTGTAGATCTTGCCGCTCGCCGTCGGTCGGCCGTGAAAATCGCGGCCATACCACGACGCCACGCCCTCGAAGCTTTCGCCGAAAGCCGGTCCCATGCCGTCCGGCTTCTGCACCATCGCCGTCGGTTCGGCCGGGTCCGGCGACGGCGTCGGCTGGTCGGGGATGGTCTGGCGCGTCGTCCCCATGCATCCCACCGCCCAAAGGGCCAGCCACAAGGCGGCCCAGATGGCCGAAGTGCGCAGGACGGCCAGCGTCTCCCGCAATTTCATGATCCCACTCGCGACATGAGGTACTCCTTGATAAACGGAACGAGGTCCCCGTCCAGCACGGCGTCAACGTTGCTTGTCTCGTGGTCCGTGCGATGGTCTTTCACCAGCCGGTACGGAGCGAGCACATAGGAGCGGATCTGACTGCCGAAGCTGATCTCCATTTTCGACGCCTGATTCTTTTCCGCCTCCTTGCGCCGTTTCTCCAACTCCATTTCGTACATCTTCGAGCGCAGCAGCTTCATCGCCGTATGGCGGTTTTTGTGCTGCGAACGCTCGTTTTGGCAGGCCACGACGATGCCCGAGGGCAGGTGAGTGATGCGCACCGCCGAATCGGTGGTGTTGACGTGTTGTCCGCCCGCGCCGGAGGAGCGGTAGGTGTCGATGCGCAGGTCCGCCTCGTTGATCTCGATGTCGATCGAATCGTCGATCTCCGGCGTTACGGAAACGGAAGAGAACGACGTGTGCCTCCGCTTGGCGGCGTCGAAGGGCGAAATGCGCACCAGGCGGTGCACGCCCTGCTCGGCCTTCAGATAGCCGTAGGCGTGAAGCCCGGAGACGACGAACGTGACGTTTTTCACGCCGGCCTCTTCGCCGGGGAGGATATCGACGATCTGTGTCTCATAGCCCTGCTTTTCCGCGTAGCGCAGATACATTCGCAGAAGCATCTCCGACCAGTCCTGGCTTTCCGTCCCGCCCGCGCCGGAATTGATGGAGATGATGGCGTTGAGCGGATCGACGTCGCCGGCGAGCAGCAACCTGATTTCCAGTTCGCGCAATCCCTCGTCGAGCGCTTCGAGATTGGCGCCCAGCTCGGCGGCCAGTTCCGGGTCGCCCAGCTCGAAGATGGCGTCGATGTCGCCTTGACGTCTCAAAAGAGCGTCGAATTCGCCGACCAGCTGCTCCAAAGTCTTTTTCTCCCGTTGGACGGGTTTGCTTTTTTCCGGGTCCGACCAGTATTCCTCGCGCTCCAGAAGCTGGACGCACTCGGCCAGACGCCGGCGTTTGGATTCCAGGTCAAAGATGGTCCCTGAGCGCGAACAGTTTCTGGCGCAATTTTTCCGCTTCGTATTTCGCTTCGGACCATTCCTTGCTCATGGTTGTTCCTTCTCCCAAACGACAGAGTTCCCACTCCTGCCATAACAAAAGATAAAAAGCAACCAAAAATTGTTCCCGTGACGCTGTTATAATTTTACGCCGGCGAATTCAAAATCATCAGCAGCGGCGAGCATGTCTGACGCTAAGGCGGCGCGAGGACTTGCAAATTCAAGCTAAAAATAGATAAGTGCAAGTGTATTAATTGAGGTTTCTCGACGGCGTCTTGTCCTTAGTAAATAATTTTGAGCCTCTCGGCCTGGAACCATCCGCGGAAACGGGCCCATCATTAATTAAACCGAATTTGACTTGACGTTCGGGGCGAGATTGTGGGAATTATCCGGAGCGTTAAAGTCGTCATTTGTGGAACCCAATGCGCTAGCCGGTTGAGTTGGTTTGGCCTCGGACGAAGCGGAAATTTTCCGAAAGCCAGTGGGTGTGCGCTGCTTTTTGATAAACTTTTTCCTAGTTTGGACGATTTGGTGGTCCACGCCGAGCGCCCAGGGGGCTTTTGGAAGCGAAAAAGCCGTATCTCTGTGGCCTTCGGGCGAATGGGAATATTTTAATGCTTGACTTTTGGGGCGTTTCGTGGCAAAAGTGGCCAAACGCTGGTACGAGGGAAAGTACGCGAAGCCATTAGGTTTGGTCTCTTTGTGGGCGGGTTTGAGTAAGCAAGGCTTTACGGATAGCAGCCGTGGAGCTTTGATTTCGATTTGGGGCACCGACATACGGTGAATTGGGATTTAGGCGGTTCAACCACAGGAGAAGGAGGAGGTCTTAGATGCTAAAGCAAAGCCTGGTCCTGCTTGCGTTACTGTTCTTTATTTTCGCGCTCGGAGGATGCGACGACAGCAATGAGTTACCGCTCAATCCGGGGGACTTTTATCCTCCCGGCACGCCGGGCGCGACCTGCACCGAAGGCCCTTGCTGCCAGAATAGTGTGATCGTCGCCAACGGCACGGCGTGCGACGACGGCAGCGATTTGACGGGCAACGATGAATGCCAGGGCGGCCAATGCAACGGCACACCCTGCGTCTGCAACACGGAAGATGAGTGCTGCGATGGATGCTTCGCCATCAACAACGGCGGAAGCTGCGAGAGCGACGACCTGGCCTGCACGACGGATGCCTGCATGGCCGGCGCCTGCACCCACGAGATCACGGACGGCTTCTGCCTGATCGAGGACGCGTGCTTCGCCCAGAATCAGCCGAACCCGACGAACGTGTGTCTCTTCTGCGATCCGACCCGCTTCGTGGCGGCCTGGTCGGCTCTGCCCAACGGCGCGGCTTGCAGCGACGGCGAATTCTGCACCGTCGGCGACACCTGCATGGCCGGCGCGTGCCAGGGCGGCGGCGCGAACGACTGCGTCGCGGCGCTGCCGAACATCGATGCGCAGTGCCAGGCCCGCACCTGCGACGAAGCCAACGACGTCTGCGTCGCGGCCAACATCAATGAGGGCATGGTCTGCAACGACGGCTTCTTCTGCACGGTGAACGATACGTGCAACACCGGCGCCTGCGCCGGCGCGGCCCGGGACTGCACCGGCCTGATCACCGAAGATCAGTGCGAGGATGCGTTCTGCGACGAAGACAACGACCTCTGCACGGTGGTCAACACCAACCAGGGTCAGACCTGCGACGACGGTCTCTTCTGCACGGTCAACGACACCTGCAACCTCGGCGCTTGCAACGGCGGCGCCCGCGACTGCTCCAATTCGGTTTCCGAGCCGCAGTGCCAGCTGCCGGTCTGCGACGAAGAGCTGGACCAGTGCGAAGCTCTCAGCGCGAACAACGGCGGCGGCTGCAACGACGCCAACCGCTGCACCGTCGGCGACATGTGCATCACCGGCGTCTGCTCCGGCGCGCCGATGAACTGCACGGGTCTGGCCGACCAGTGCAACGACGGCGTCTGCAATCCGGACACCGGCGCCTGCAATGCCGTCGCCGCTCGCGAAGGCATTGCCTGCGAGGACGGCAACTTCTGCACCGTTAACGAAGTCTGCCTCGAAGGCGAATGCTACGGCACGGACGAGCGCGACTGCACGTTCACCGTCGACGATCCGGCCTGCCAGTTCGCCTTCTGCGATCCGACCGCCAATCTCGGCGCCGGCGACTGCGTGCAGCAGGACAAGGCGAACGGCACGGTCTGCGTGGACGACGGCATCGCCTGCACGAACGATGTGTGCGACGACGGTCTTTGCGAACACGTCATCGACGCCGCCTACTGCCTGATCGGCGGCGTGTGCTACAACGCCGGCGACTGGAATCCGGCCGATCCCTGCTTCGCGTGCAACATCGCTTCGCCGACGGTCTGGACGGCGCGCGCGGCTGGCGCCAACTGCGAAGTGGACGACGACGAGTTGGAATGCACGAAGCACGTTTGCAACGCCGAACACGTCTGCGAGCTGGATATCGTGGACAACACCTGCCTGATCGGCGGCGTGTGCTATGCCGACGGCGAGAAGCCGGAAGGCGACACCTGCCGCGAATGCGACGACGATGTCGAGAACGGCCAGACCCAGTGGACCAACGTGGCCGAGGGTACGGTCTGCGACGACGACGACACCAACTTCTGCACCACGGGCGAATGCCATGCCGGCGCTTGCGTCATTGAGAACAAAGACGACGGTACGGCGTGCGACGACCTGGGCGATACGGTAATCGTCAACGGGAACACCGACGACTACGGCGAAGAGGACCAGGACGACAACGAGTGCACCAAAGGCGAGTGCGCCGCTGGCGTCTGCCAGAACGTCAACATTCCGAACACTCAGCACGAAGCTTGCGAGGACGGCGTCTTCTGCACCATCAACGAAGAGTGCGTTGACGGCGCCTGCACCGGCGGCGTGCCGCGTCAGAGCGTGGTGGGCGGCGGCGCTCCATACGCCGATGACGAGGGCTGCGACGACGACGACGACGCCTGCACGACGAATTACTGCGACGAATTCTTCGGCTGCTGGGCCGACGACATCGATTGCGCGGAGCCTGCCGACGACCTCTGCCAGTGGCACGCTTGCGTGGAAGGCGCTCCCGAGGACGATCCGGCCACGGCTTGGAACGAAGGCGACACGGCTTACACTTGCGAGCTGCTGACGCCGGACACCGACGCCGACCCGCTCACGGGTCCCATCGACGACGACGATGCCTGCACGATCGACGAATGCGATCCGCTGACGGGCGACGCCGTCTACACCGACGTGGTGTGCGACGACGACGACCTCTGCACCGACGACGTCTGCGAATTCACCATCGGCTGCGTCTACCTGCCGGTCGAGTGCACGCCTTACGACGACACCTGCGAGACGGCGGCATGCGACACGACTACCGGCGAGTGCGTGCGCGAATGGGACGCCGACAAGTGCCCCTGCTGCGACTGCCTCGACGATCCGGACTGCCCCTGCCTGACGAGCTACGAGGACGCCGCGACCGAACTGGACTGCGACGACGGCGTCGGCTGCACCATAGAAGTTTGCGATCGCACGCCTGGCGTGGGGACGGAGTGCAATACCGATGAACTCGTGGACGACGTTCTCGACGGCGAGAACATCGACGACACCACCGCCGAACGCGTTGCGGACCGCAACCGCGCGGTGACGGGAACCGTGGCCAAGAACGACTTTGTCGCCATCGATTCCAGCGACGACTGGTGGTATCTCGAGGCGTGCGCGGGCGAGCAGCTCACCGTGACGATCGCCTTCGACAACGACGCCTCGAATCTGAGCCTCTTCGGTTTCCGGGCCGATGGCGTGACCGATGTAGGCTCCTCGGAGAACTTCACCGGCAACACGGAAAGCTTCGACTTCACCGCCCCCGCTAGCGAGATTTACTATTTCCAGGTGGTGAACGAGGAAGTGGCGCTGGCCTGCTCCGACTACGACCTGACGATCACCTCGGCGGGCGGCTGCACGGAGGAGTTCGGTCCCACCTGCAACGACGGCGGAACCGACCTGGAAGTCGTGGACGACCTTATCGACTGCGGCGATCCGGATTGCGACGACGCGCTGGACACCGACGCATTGGACAACAACGATTGGTGCAAAGCCGAGTTCCTCAGCAACGCCGACCCGGCCTGCGGCACCGACGCCGTGGACGGCAACTTCGACGACTTCACCCCTCCCCAGATGCCTCTCGAGCTGAAGGATCTGGTGGTCGGCCGCGACGCCAATACCGACACGGAACTCGCGGACTGGTTCGCCTTCCCGTGGTGCCAGCCCTATGGCGCCTACTCGGCGACGCTGACGGTGACTGCGACTTTCACCCATGCCGAGGGCGACATCGACCTGTACCTCTTTAAGGCCGACGACGACGCCAATGATGGCTTCGACAGTTTCGAGGCGGTCAACACCGGCGGCGGCGCGATCAAGGACGAGGGTACGGCCAGCAACGTCACGCTGACCGCTTCGATTGATTCTACGGGAACAGGCTTCTACGATGCCAACGCGCTGGCCATGTTGGCTGCTGGCAATGGCGGCGCTGGTATCCAGCCCTTCTATCTCATCCAAGCGAAGATCAAGCCGAGCACCGATCCGGCTGGAGCCGGCGTTCTGGCCAACATGTGCAACACCATGGACCTGACGGTGAACTTCAACAACGGCGACGACGCCGATGAGGGCGCGACTGGCAACAACACAGCTGCGGAGGCGACTGCGTTCCCGGTCAACACCACGCTCAGCAACCGCGTGGTGTGGGGCGACGATAGCGTGCCCGACCTGCAGACGAATGACTTCTACATGTTCGAAGCCTGCGCCGGCGCGCAAGTGGCGGTAAAGATGATCGACAAAGCCGAGCCGGTCGGGTTTGCGGAAGACACGGATATGAGATTGATGCGCGACACCAACGCCGACGGGCTGCCTGATCTCGAAGTCGGCGCTCATGCGGATGCCGCTACCGAAACCACCGGCACGCTAGTGCTCGCCAACGCTGGCACCTACTGGGTGGAAGTCACCCTCGACAGCGCCAACAACGGTTTCTGCAGCCGCGCGATTTACAACCTGCAGGTCCTCTACGACGACAGCGGTTGCGTGGAGACGGGCTGCGGCGACGGCGCCGAGGCCTGCTGCTCGGATGGCCTGGACACGGAAGGCGACGGAGCCATCGACTGCGCCGACGAGGATTGCGACGCCACGAACGCCTGCAACGAGGCGATGTGCATTCCGAATCCGGAAGACGCCGATCTCGCCAAGCTGGTGTGCTGCACCGACGGTGTTGACAACGAAGGCAACGGCGTGGCCGACTGCGTCGATCCCAACTGCGACGACGGCCTGGAAGACAACGAAGCCGATCCGACGAACGCCGCGTTCGACGAGCCGGACGAGTACGCGTACCAGGTCAACGCTGACTTCGTGTTCGACGAATTCAATACGGCCGAGTACACGGAACTCGTGGCCGCGGACGACGACCACTACGAAGTGCCGGTTTGCGACGGCGCGCCGGTGTCGATCCTGGTCGAGTTCGACGGTGAAGCCGTCAACATCGATCTGCGCGGGTACAAGTATGTCGATCCCGACCTGCTGTACTTCCTGCAGTCGCAGACCCCGACGGGCGACAGCGAGTCGATCCAGTGGGTGGCCACTTACGACGGCGTTGTCTACTTCCAGGTGGAGAACGACGGCGGCCTGCCGGCCTGCGGTTACTACAGCATGACCATCACCAACGGCGAAGAGGAAAGCACCGCCGCGGGCAACTGCGACGACGGCATCGACAACGACTGCGACGGTTTGGAAGACACCGGTGTCGATCCGGATTGTCCCTAAGCCTAGCGCTTAGACAGACCTAGTCGGAACGAGAGCCGCCCGGGCGCAAGCCCGGGCGGTTTTCGATTTATGAAACGGAACCATTTCGCATCATCTTCTGTAAAGCACGCCGAGGATAGTCATATCCCGATGGGTGGTGGTTGTGGAGCAAACGGTTAGGATGATGCGTGTGGCGACGGGCTAAGCTGCCGGCTTGGCACCGCCGTCGTTGGAGCAGGCGTCCACGCCTGGTCCAAAACGTTTTGGAGCAGGTCTGGAGACCTGCTCCAACAAAGAGAGGATGGAGCGCCAAAGGCGCGGAATCCTCCCGCAAAGAACGGGCGGATTCCGCTGAAGCTTCATCCGCCCCTACCGCGAACCATTCGTGGCGATCGGCCGAAAATCGATCGTATCGAACCATGAACGGGCCGCCCTTCGATACGCGCCTGCGGCGCTACTCAGGGCGAACGGATTTCGGCCCCGTAGGGGCGAGTGAAAGGGCCTTGCCCCCTTTCGGGCCGAGACGACGATGCCGCCCCCTTGCCCTCTGGCGTCACCTCTAAGGAGGGGGAACCATCCTGCTTTGGGGAAGGATTACTTGGATACCGCTCCCGCCGCCGCGCCGGCCGCGCCGGCGGTGAAGAGCGTCTTCAGGTCTTCGTCGTTGAACTGGATGCCCGCGCCGAAGAAGTAATCGCGCGTGCTGTCGTTGATGGCGTCATCGACGCCGCCGGCCAGGAAGAAATATTTCCAGATTTCCACGTTGACCTGACTTTTCACGCGCGGGAGGGGCTCGCCGCTGGAGAACTCGTAGACGTCCTGCTTGAACTTGAGGATGTCGTCGAAAAATTCGAGGTCCAGCCCGAAGCCGCCCGAATTCTCGATCATCCCGAAACGCAAGGTGGCGAAGCTGAAGCGTTGCGCGTACAGCAGCGACGCCTTGAACGCGTAGCTGGTGACGGTGCGATCCTCCCGGATGAAGGAATCGCGGCTGGAATCGGACGTCTTGACGTAAGTCCGGTAGCGGCGCGTCCGGCCGCGCGGATCGTCGATCAAAGAGATCATGTAATATTTGTCTTTGCGCGGCATGAGCTTCAGCGAAACGGCCGTCTTCGCCGACAGCTGATTGACGTAGAAGTCGCTCTGCACGTGAAACCACGTCTGCAGTTCGTCAAGCTTGCGAACCGTTTTCGCCGCGGTGGAGGAGATGGATTTGATGTCTTCGGCCACCTGCTTGTCGTTGATGAGCGTGCCCGCGGCGCCCTCGCCTTCATCGACCTTCCGGGCCACGGACTGGGCGTGGGTCATCGCCTGGTCGAGCTTCACCAGGCTGCCGTCGAGCCGTTGCAGCAGAGCGTTAACCGAATCCATGGCTTGATCGGCCTTCGTCCCCTCCCGGTCCACGACGCTTTTGAGGGCCACGGCCACGTCCTTGATTTCGGCCAGGATGGCGCGGATTTCGGCGCGGCTCTCCGCCGCCGTGCCGACGAGCTGATAGGACAGGATCTCGGTTTGCTCCAGGATGCGCTGGATGTGGGCGGTGTTCTGGCCCACCGTGCCGTCGATCGCTCCCGTGATGCGCGTCAGGTTGTCAACAAGCGCCTTGATCGAACCGCGATCCGGGTCGGACGATTGCATGATCTCGCGCAGCGAGCGGGTGATGGCTTGCAAGTCCTCGGAAATCTTGCCCATGCGGACCATCATGTCGTTGATCCCCGGCGAGGTGAGGACGTTTTTGATCTCGCCGCCGTCGCCGAGCGCGGGGTGATCGGATGTGCCGGGATAGATTTCCAGGAGGCTGGTGCCGAGCACCGATTCCTGGACTTTGCGGATGGCGGCGTTCTCGTAGAGCGCAATGCTCGGATGAACGCGCACGAAAACGCGCGCCCGTCCTCCGTCGAGCGTTATGTCCTTGATTTCGCCGACGGGGATGCCGGCGATCAGCACGCGCGATTTGCGCACCAGCCCCATGGCGTTGTCGAAGACGGCCGAAACGACGTAGCCCTGACCGCCGGTGATCGGCGTGTCGGAGGTCTCGAAAACGTAGTAGGCGAAGGCGGCGATGCCGATGACCAGCACCAGCCCCACCCTCAATGGCGTTGCGACGCGCGGCATGCTCTGACGATTTTCCCCTTTCCGACCGGCCTGGAGGTTTCCAGAGATGATAGGCAGTTATTGCCCCGGACGCAAGCGTTCGGAAAGTCCGGCGGCTAAAAATTCGCGCACGAACGGATGCTCGCTGGCGCGGACCTCCTCGGGCGTCCCGCAGGCGGCGACGCGGCCGCCGGCCAGCACGGCGACGCGATCGGCGAGCACGAAGGCCGACGGGATGTCGTGGCTGATGACGACGCTTGTGCCGCGCTGCCTGGCCTGGGTGTCGGCGATCAGCGCATTGATCTGTTCGACCATCAACGGATCGAGGCCCGTCGTCGGCTCGTCGTAGAGCAGGATTTCCGGGTCGAGCGCCAGGGCGCGCGCCAGGCCGACGCGCTTCCTCATGCCGCCGGACAATTCGGCGGGATACTTGTTTTCCACGCCCTCCAGCCCGACCTGCCCAAGCTTGGCGCGGACGACCTCGGCGATCCGGTCGGGGCGCAACCGGCGATGCTCGACGAGCGGGAAAGCGACGTTTTCGAAGACGGACATCGAGTCGAAAAGCGCCGCGTCCTGGAAGAGGAGGCCGAATTTTATGCGCACGCGGCGGAGGTCCCTGTCCGGGAGGCGGGTGATGTCCTCGTCGTCGATAAGGACGCGGCCTTCGTCGGGGCGCAAGAGGCCGATGGCGTGCTTGATGAGCACGCTCTTGCCCGTGCCCGACTTGCCGAGGATGAAAGTGATGCGGCCGCGTTCGATCGCCAGATCGACGCCATCGAGCACGACCTGCTCGCCGAAGCGTTTGATCACCGATTCGTAGCGGATCGCCGCATCCATCGCCTCACCGGATCCACGTATTCTGTTCGAAGAAGGTATTGATGAACTGGGTCAGGAAATAGTCGGTCACGAGGATCGTGACCGAGGAGATCACCACCGCCTGGGTCGTCGCCAGACCCACGCCGCGCGCGCCGCCCTGGGTGGTGTAGCCCTTATAGCAGCCGACCAGCGAAAGAATCAGCGCGAAGACGGCGGCCTTGGCGAAACCGATGTAGACGTCGGCCGGATCGACGAACCAGCGCACGTTGTCCAGGAGAATGCCCGGATCCACGCCTTCGAAGTAAACCGCCACGACGTAGGCGCCGGCCGTGCCGACGACGTTGAAAACCATCGTCAAGATGGGAACCATGATCAGCGAGGCGAGGACGCGCGGCGCGAAGAGGTACTGCACCGGATTGACGGCCATCGAGGCCAGGGCGTCGATCTGCTCGGTGACGCGCATCGTGCCGATTTCGGCGGCCATCGCCGAGCCGCAGCGGCCGGTGACCATGAGGCTGGTGAGCACGGGGGCGAGTTCGCGCGTCAGGGACAGCGCCACCGTCGAGCCGACCATGCTCTCGGCGTTGAACAGCCGGAAGGCGAAAATCGATTGCAGGGCGAACACCGCGCCCGTAAACAGGCCGGTCAGGAGAATGATGGAGAGGGAACGATTGCCGACGAATTCGAGCTGCTGCAAGAGCAGCCGGCGCCTAAACGGCGGTCTGAACAGCCAGGCGAAGGTTTCGGCGGCGAGCAGGCCGAAACGGCCCAGCTCTTCGAGGCTTCGCCCAATCGGACCGCCCATGCCGTTGTTGCCGATCACCGCGCGCGCCCCGCCGAATTGCCGTCCGCTCCGCGCCGCTGGAGGCTTCCAGGGCCCCGGATCAGGCGTTCATGCTGTCCAGAAACTCCCGGTTGGAGGCCGTCTTCGTGATCTTGTCGAGCAGAAACTCCATGGCGTCGATCACGGAGAGCGGATGCAACAGCTTGCGCATGATGTACATCTTGTTGAGTTCCTCGACCGGCATCAACAGTTCTTCCTTGCGCGTCGCCGACTTGTTGATGTCGAGGCAGGGGAAGATGCGCTTCTCCATCAGCCGGCGGTCGAGATGCAGTTCGCTGTTGCCGGTGCCCTTGAACTCCTCGAAGATCACTTCGTCCATGCGCGAACCGGTGTCGATCAGCGCCGTGCCGATGATCGTCAGCGAGCCGCCCTCCTCGATGTTGCGCGCCGCGCCCAGAAAGCGCTTCGGCTTGTGCAGGGCGTTGGAATCGACGCCGCCGGAGAGGATCTTGCCGGACGGCGGGACGACCGTATTGTAGGCGCGCGCCAGACGCGTGATGCTGTCCAGAAGAATGCAGACGTGGCGTCTGTGCTCGACCAGCCGCTTGGCCTTCTCGATCACCATCTCCGCCACCTGGACGTGGCGCGTGGCCGGTTCGTCGAACGTGGAGGAGATGACCTCGCCTCGCACCGACCGTTCCATGTCGGTCACTTCCTCCGGCCGCTCGTCGATCAAGAGCACGATGAGGATGATTTCCGGGTGGTTGGTGGAAATGGCGTTGGCGATGTCCTGGAGCATCACCGTTTTGCCGGCGCGGGGCGGGGAGACCACGAGGCAGCGTTGCCCCTTGCCCAGCGGCGTCAGCAGGTTGAGGATGCGCGTCGAGTAGTTCTTCTGGGTCCACTCGAGATTGATGCGCTCCAGGGGATACAGCGGCGTCAGGTTGTCGAAAAGGATCTTGTCCCGCGCCACCTCCGGATCCTCGAAATTCACCTTCTCCACCTTAAGGAGGGCGTAATAGCGCTCGTTCTCTTTCGGCGGACGGATCTGGCCGGAGATCGTGTCGCCCGTGCGGAGGTTGAAGCGGCGGATCTGCGACGGGCTCACGTAGATGTCGTCGGGGCCGGGTAGGTAGCTGTAGTCCGGCGACCGCAGAAAGCCGAAGCCGTCGGGCAGGGTTTCCAGCACGCCCTCGGCGTAGATCATGCCTTCCTGGGCGGACTGATGCTGCAGAATGGAGAAAATCAGTTCCTGCTTGCGCATCCCGGAGGCGCCCTCGATTTTCAGGTTTTGGGCGAGATGCGTCAGCTCTTTGATATTTTTCTCTTTCAGCTCCTTGAGGTTGATGCGCTTGCCCTGGTACTGCCCGTCGCCGGCGGCGGTCTCCGCCTGACGCTCCTCTTCCTCCTCGGCCGCAGCGGCCGGCGGGGCTTCGGTGGAAGCTGACGGATCAGCGGGAGTTTGGGCCTCCGACCCTTCGCCCCCTTCCTCCGGCGGCGGAGATTCAGGCCGCGTCTCGTCCGGCTCGCGCCGATCATCGGCCGGTCGGCGGGGTTCTGAGCCCCGTCGTTCTTCAGGGCCGGCCTCGTCGTTGTCCGGTTGCCCGGAAAGACGCTTGCGCGTCACCTCGCGGAAGCTGTCTTCCACGTCCTGACGGGAAACCGTGCGCTTTCCAGGTCGTACAACCGTCGAATCCGGGCGAATGATAACGCGCCGGCGGCTTTTTTTGCGCGGATCTCCGCCGTCGCCGTTCATGCCATTGTTCCCGTTGCCATTAGGGTCGTAGGGTGTCACACTATCCTCCACCAGACTGCTTCGATAAATTGCCTATGGAAGGGCAGGAAAGCGGCCCGTCATCCCGATGTCGGGGCGGTATTGGGGCCGCTGGAACGTTTTCATGAGGGAACACGGTATACCAGAGTCACTGCACTCCTGCGGCCTGCTCGGCAATCCCGTCTCGATTTCATCGGAGTCGTCAATTCCTGGCGCTGCGGTCGAAAGTCGTCATACGTGTATGCGGGAAAATCGCGTCGCCAAGGCGTCCATTAAGAAATACGGGTTACGCGTGGTCGAGAGGAAAGAGGGATTTCCCCCGGAGCATGGCCGTCAGCCACTATTCAATCTAACGATTCCCCCCCTTAAGTCAAGAAAAATCGGTCTTCAAGGGCCATTTTATTCTTGTAAGCGATAAATTTTCGCGGTTTGCCAAAGGCGACCTCGTCCCGGAACGACGATCGTTCGGCGGAAGGAAGCCAAGGCATTGACATTTTTACGTTGTGCCGGCTTTCCCGCAGCGCCGGCTTCGGCTACAATGCCGCTGCCGGCAGGGGAGATGGCGACGAAGGAGGGCAGAGGCGATGGATCAACGACAGGCCAAAGCGCGCATCGAGTCGCTTGTCGCCGAGATCGAGCGCCACAATCATTATTACTACGACCTTGATCGTCCGCAGATCGACGACGAGGGTTACGACCGCCTCGTCCGCGAACTTGCGGATCTGGAACAGCGTTTTCCGCAATTGGCCCGGCCCGATTCTCCTCTCCGCCGCATCGGCGGCAAGCCCCTGGAAAATTTCGAAAAACACCGCCACCGGACCCCGATGATGTCGCTGGCCAACGCCTTCAGCCGCCAAGAATTGGAGGATTTCGACGCCCGGGCGCGCAAAGGGCTCGGCCTGAGCCCCGATGCGGAGTTGACCTACGTCCTCGAACCCAAGCTCGACGGTCTGGCGCTCGAACTGGAATACGAAAACGGTCTCTTGGTCCGCGCCGCCACGCGCGGCGACGGCGAAATCGGCGAACTGGTCACGCAAAACGTCAGGACCATCCGCGACGTGCCGCTGGCCCTCAAACCACAGGGGGAAGACCTTTTTGCGCGCCGGCCGCCCGCCTACCTCAACGTGCGCGGCGAAGTGTTTCTCGATCGCCGGGGATTCGAGCGCATCAATCGCGAGCGGGCGGCGGCGGAAGAGCCCCTCTTCGCCAATCCTCGCAACGCGGCGGCGGGCTCCATACGCCAGCTCGACCCTGCCATCGCCGCCCGGCGGCCTTTGCGTTTCTATGCCTACGCCTTCGGCGGCGCGGAAGGGCTGGAGGTTCGCTCGCAGTGGGAATGGCTGACGCTGCTCCGCGCGTTCGGCTTCAAGACCAGCGATCTGATTCGCCGCGCCGCCGGCGTGGAGGAGATTCAACAGGCTTATGAGGCGTTCATCGCCCGCCGGGAGACGTTGCCGTTCGACATCGACGGCATGGTGGCGAAGGTGGACGACTTCGAGCGGCAGCGAATTCTGGGCGAGGTGAGCAAATATCCGCGCTGGGCCATCGCCTACAAATTCCCGGCGCAGGAGAAGCTGACGCGTATCCTCGACATCCAGGTGCAGGTGGGACGGACGGGCGCGCTGACGCCGGTGGCGATCCTCGAACCCGTCCAGGTCAGCGGCGTCGAGGTCAGCCGGGCCACGCTGCACAACCAGGACGAAATCGACCGCAAAGACGTCCGCATCGGCGACAGCGTCTTTGTCCGCCGTGCGGGCGAAGTGATTCCGGAGGTCGTGGCGGTCGTAAAAGAAGCCCGCCGCGGCGCGGAACGGCCGTTTAAGCTTCCGAAAGAGTGCCCCGCCTGCGGCGCCGACGTGGTGCGCGAGGAAGGGGAGGTCGTGGCGCGCTGTCCGAACCGCGACTGCCCGGCGCAGGTGAAGGAATCGATCGTCCATTTCGCTTCCAAGGGGGCGATGGATATCGAAGGATTGGGGCCGAAAACCGTCTCGACGCTTATCGACGCCGGCCTGGTGCGGCGCGTCGCCGATCTTTACCGTCTCGACGCGGAAACGCTCGCCGCGCAGGAGCGGTTGGCCGAGAAATCGGCGCAAAACCTTGTCCAGGCGATCGAGGCGTCGAAGACGCGTCCTTTGGACAAATTGATCTTCGCGCTCGGCGTCCGACACGTCGGCGAGCACCTGGCCGAGGTGCTGGCCCGCGCCTTCGGTTCGCTCGACGCTCTGGCTAAGGCGGACGAGGCAGGCTTGACGGCCGTTTTCGAAGTAGGCCCCGAGGTGGCGGGCTCGATTCGGCTGTTTTTCGGCGAACCGAAAAACCGCGAACTGATCCAGGCGCTTTTCGCCGCCGGCGTTCGCCCGGCGCCGCCAGCGGCGCAGACGGGCGAAGATCCGTTCTTTGCCGGCAAGACCTTCGTCGTTACGGGCGCGCTCGCCTTCGCTTCGCGCCCCGAAGCGGAGGCGATGATCAAGGCGAAAGGCGGCCGGACGGCCGGGTCGGTGAGCAAGAAGACGGATTGCGTCGTCGCCGGCGAAGCGGCGGGAAGCAAGCTGAAAAAAGCTCAAGAGCTGGGCGTCGCCATTATCGATGAGGACGAGTTGAAACAACGGCTGGGGCGGCGCTGAGGTTTCCCGTCAATTCGCGGCGATCGCGATCAGTTTTGCAGGGTCGCGACGCGCGGCGTGCTCCCAGATCGCCTCGAAAGCCGCCTCCAGGCGGCCGACGAAGCGTTTCTGATCGAAGAGCGGCGACGCCTCGCGCCGTTCGATCAAACGCTGTCTGAGTGAGGGGAGTTCGTCCGAGCGGCGCAACAGCCGCACGGCTTTTTCCTCGTATTCGGCGACGCTCGTCGCCACGAGTTCCGGCGTTCCGGCGGCGACGGCGAACGCCGCGCCGGTGCGCGCCTGGGGCGTTTCGCCGGCGAGGGTGAGCACCGGCACGCCCGCCCAGGCGCAAAGATAGCTCGCCGTCCCCGCCGTCAGAACGAACGTGTCCAGCCACAGGTCGGCCCGCGCGTGCGGCCAGAAGCGGGAAAGCGGCTGGCCGTCGTTGAACACGAGCCGTCTGGGATCGACGCCGCGCATCTCCGCCGCCTTGCGCAGTCGCGTCTCGACGGCGCTGTCGCCGCCCTTGAGCCAGAGAACGGCCTCTGGAGCGCGCGACAGGATCCGCATCCAGGCGTCGAAGACGGCGCGGTCGATGCGATAGGCGTTGGCGAAGCAGCAGGCGACGGGCCCGCCTTCCGGCAGGCCGAGCGCGGCGCGCGTCGGGATCTGGCCGGGCATGCTCATCGACCGCGTCGCCCATTCCGTTTGCGGCAGAAGCACGAGCGTTTCGGCGAAGTGCGCCGCCGCCGCTTCGGGAATGTTCTCCCGGGCGGTGATGAAATAGCGGATATAGTCCGCGCCGAGGGTGGACGGATAGCCGAGCATGGCCGCCTGCGCCGCCGCCGGACGATAGGCGAGAATCTCCGTGCGCGCCCCCGCCGTGTGTCCCGCGAGATCGATGAGAACGTGGACGCCGTCGGCGGCGATGCGCCGCGCCGCCTCGGCGTCGGAGAGACCCGCCAGACGGATGTAATTATCCGCGCTGCGCACGATCGTCGCCTGCACCGGGTCCTCGCGATTTTGCAGAGCGTAGGCCGAGACGACGTAGCGCGCCCGGTCGTGATGGGCGAAAAGATCCTGCACGAGAAAGCCCACGGCGTGTTCGGAGAAATCGGGCGAAAGGTAGGCGACGTGCAGGCGTTCCGGACGCGCTCCGGGCATAGGCGCGAGGCGCGGGACGTCCTTGGGGACGAGCGTCGCCGCGTGCGCGCGGGCCACGGCGGCCTGAAGCGCATAGGGCCATGGATAGTACAGCGTCTCGAACGGCAGCGTCGGCGCGGGACGCCCGATCGCGAGCGCCTCATGAGTAAGCGTCGCGAGCGTCGCCGCGGCGCGTTCCAGCGTCTCCCAGTCGCAGAGATGGGCGCCGGCGCGGGCAAGCTGGTTGAGGGCGCTCATGTGGCGCGGCGCGGAACGCGCCGCTTCGACGAAGTGGCGTTGCGCCTCGCTCCATTCTTTGCGCTGCGCCAGACGCAGACCGACGTTGATCTCCGCCTCCGTGTCCTTCGGGCGCAACGCCAAGGCCTGTCGCGCGTGCGCCAGCGCGGCATCGAGATCGCCCTGGCGCTCGAGGATCGCCGCCAGATTCGTATGCGCCTCCGGTTGGGAAGGGAAAATCGCCAGCGAAGCGCGGTAGTGTTCGACGGCGGACGCAAGTTCGCCGATGGCTTGCAGGGCCACCGCGAGGTTGTAGTGGGCGATGGCCGACTGCGGGTTGAGACGAACGGCGGCTTGATGATGCTCGACGGCCGAGCGCATATCGCCCGCGCGCTGGAAAGCCGTGCCGAGGTTGTCGCGCATCTGCGCCGAGTCCGGCGCGAGCGCCACCGCCCGCGCCAGATAATCCATGGCCTCGGCGTGGCGGCCGATCTGCGAGCAGGCGATGCCGGCCAAGGCCAGGGCGTCGGCGTTTTCCCTGTCCTGAGCGATCAGCGCCTCCAGCCGACGCAGGGCGTCCTGCGTCTGTCCGGCTTCCAGCGCGGCGCGCGCCTGAGTCAGCGCCGCGCCGCCGTCGGGCCGCCTCGGGGACGGTTTTTCGGTCTGGCCGGTTTTGGGTTTCAGGCTCACGAAACGACGAGGCATGACTGTAGACCGCCTAAGTCCAAGATGATGCTGCCCGGATTATAGGCGGCAATTCGCAAACACGCCAGAACCCCGGCTTAAAGTTCTGAAAACTCAAGGACATCCAAGAATTTACTTGACATACACCCGCAAATCCACTAGATAAATCGCTCTGCGCGGGGGACGGGGAGGCGGACGTATGCGTCCGTTCGGACTCGACGCATCGGAGTGTGTAGTTTTATGTTCGACGCCCTTTCCGACAAACTGGCCGCGACGTTCAAGTCCCTGCGCGGCCGGGGCAAGCTCAGCGAGCAGAACATCGAGGAAGCCGTCCGCGACGTGCGGATGTCTTTCCTCGAAGCCGACGTCAATTTCAAGGTCGTCAAGCAGTTTATCGCCCAGGTGAAAGAGCAGGCGCTCGGCGAGACGGTGATGAAATCGCTGTCGCCGGGGCAGCAGTTCATCAAGGTCGTCTACGACAATCTCGTCGAAGTATTAGGCGGCACGGCCCAAGGCCTCGATTTCGGCCACAAACCGCCGATCTGCATCATGCTTGTCGGCCTGCAGGGCTCCGGCAAAACCACGAGCATCGGCAAGCTGGCCCGTTATTTGAAGAGCATCAAGCGCCGGCCCTACCTCGTCCCCGCCGACGTTTACCGCCCGGCGGCCATCGAACAGTTGAAGAAGCTCGCCGAGCAGGTGGACGCGCCGGTCTATCCGACGGAACCTGGCGAACATCCCGTCGTCATCGCCGCCAAGGCGAAAGTGATTGCGGAGACGAAGGGCTACGACACGGTGCTCATCGACACCGCCGGCCGTCTGCAGATCGACGAAGCGATGATGGCCGAATTGCAGCAGATGAAGCGGGCCATCGAGCCGCACGAGATTCTCTTCGTGGCGGACGCCATGACCGGCCAGGAGGCGGTCAACGTCGCGGAGAAATTCAACGCCGATCTGGACATCAGCGGCGTGATCCTCACCAAGATGGACGGCGACGCGCGCGGCGGCGCGGCGCTGTCGATCAAGGCCGTCACCGGCAAGCCCCTGAAGTTCGTGGGCGTGGGCGAGAAGCTGGACGGCCTGGAGGTGTTTCATCCCGACCGCATGGCTTCGCGCATTCTCGGCATGGGCGACGTCCTCTCGCTGATCGAGAAAGCCCAGGACGTCGTTCAGAAAGAGGAAGCGGAGGAGATGCAGAAGAAGTTCCTCAAGGCGAACTTCACGCTGGAGGACTTCTACAAGCAGATGCAGCTCGTCAAGCGCATGGGCTCCATGTCGAGCATCTTCGCGATGATCCCGGGAATGAAAAAAGTCGCGCAGGCGTTGGAAGAAGGCAAGGAGGGCATGGAGGTCGAGCGCGAATTGAAGCACATCGAAGCCATCATCATGTCGATGACGCCGGCCGAGCGGCACAACCACGAGATTCTGAACGGCTCGCGCCGCCGCCGCATCGCCGCCGGGTCGGGGACGACGGTGCAGGACGTGAACCGCTTCATCAAGCAGTTCATGGAGATGCGCAAGATGATGAAGAAGCTGAAAGGCATGGGACCCAAGCAGCTTCTGCGACAATTCGGCCAGTTGGGACAGAACTGACGACACGCCCCGGCGTGCGAAAAAATCCGGAACGGATGTAGAAAAAGATTGCAAAGAAAACCCTAGCTTGTTAGTGTGAAACCATTGGAATAGAGGTAACGATCATGGCCGTAGCAATTCGCTTGACGCGCACCGGCGCCAAGAAGCAGCCCTATTATCGCATCGTCGCCGCCGATTCGCGCTACGCGCGAGACGGGCGCTTTCTCGAGCTTCTGGGCACCTACGACCCGAGAGCGACGAGCGGCAAGGTGAAGTACAACGCGGAGCGGATGCGCTATTGGTTGTCGCAGGGCGCCACGCCCAGCGACACGGTGCGCAGCCTGCTGAAAGAAGGATTGCCCGCCGCCGGTTGACGGCGCGGTTTTGGGTTACAGGCGGAAAAACGGGGGGACCGGGTGTAGACGGTAATGCGGATGTGCGTACTCATTCCTTTTTAACGCTGGAGAAATGGAGATGATGAAGGAATTGATTGAGATCATCGCGAAGGCGCTGGTCGATAACCCGGATGCCGTTGAAGTGGCGGAGGTCGAAGGCGAGCAGACGTCCGTCATCGAATTGAAAGTGGCGAAGGACGATCTGGGCAAGGTGATCGGCAAGCAGGGGCGCACGGCCCGCGCGATGCGCACGATCCTGAGCGCCGCCTCCACGAAGCTGCGCAAACGGTCGGTCCTGGAGATCATCGAATAAGAGCGGGGAGCGTTCGACCGCCATCGTTGCGGTTGGGCCTCTGCCCGTGACGGACAGGCCTAAAAGGGCTTGTCTTTTTTTTTGGCATGAAACAATACGTCGAAATCGGCCGGATCATGGGCGCGCACGGCGTGCGAGGCGACCTGCGCGTGGACCCCTACAACCCCGAGTCGGAGTTGTTCGTTCCCGGCGGCGTCGTCTACCTCAGAGAAAACGACGCCTATCGTTCCTTCCAGATCACGCTTGTCACCGGGGCGACGCGCGGCCTGCGTTTGCATCTTCAAGGCGTCGAGACGTGCGAAGCGGCCAAGGCGCTTTATCGCGCCGAGTTGTTCTATCCCCGCGACGCTTTCGCGGCGACGACCGACAACGAAAATTACATCATCGACCTGATCGGCATCGACGTGTTCGACGCCGACACGGGCCGGCGTTACGGCAAGCTCTTGGAAATCATCGCCACAGCGGCCAACGACGCCTACGTAGTGGAGGACGGCGGGCGGGAGATCGTTTTTCCCGCCACGAAAGACGTGATCGTCGAGGTCGATGTCAAGGCGGGCCGGATGCGCGTCCGGCCGCCGGAAGGACTGCTGGACGTCTATGAGAGTTGACATTCTTTCCATTCTGCCGGGCACGCTGCATTCCTATCTTCAGGAGGGCATGATCGGCCGCGCCATCCGCGAGGGGCGCCTCGACGTGAACGTCGTCAACGTCCGCGACTTCGCGCCGCCTCCGCACCGCCAGACCGACGACGGCCCGTACGGCGGCGGGCCGGGACAGGTGATGCGCGCCGCGCCGCTCGCCGGGGCGGTCCGCAGCGTGCCGCGCTGCAAAAAGAACCTGGTGATTCTTCTGTCGGCGCAGGGCGCGCGTTTCAACGCGAAAACGGCGCGCCGCCTGGCCGGTTGCGAACAGCTGATCCTCGTTTGCGGCCGTTACGAAGGCGTCGATCAACGTTTCATCGATCGCTGCATTGACGAGGAACTTTCCATCGGCGATTACGTGCTCACCGGCGGCGAACTCCCGGCGCTGGTGGTGCTTGACGCCGTGGCGCGCTTTGTCCCTGGCGTGCTCGGCAACGAGCAATCGGCCGAAAACGACAGTTTCACCAATGGGTTATTGGAATACCCGCACTACACCAAACCGCAGGAGTTCGAAGGACTGGCCGTGCCGCAGGTGCTTTTGTCGGGCGACCACGCCGTGATCGCCGAATGGCGGCGGCAGGAGGCGTTGCGCCGGACGCGCCGGCTGCGGCCCGACCTGCTGACGCCCGACCCCGCCCACCGCCGGCCGGGCCGGGCGACGGTGGTGCTGCGCGGCCCCGCGGATCGATTGCTAAAATAAAGCTTGCATTTTCCGAACGTTTTCTCTAGCATACGATTCCCGTTGCGGCCGGAGCGCGGCCCGCGAAACGACAGACGCGTTTCAACGAAACGTTGCGATATCAGGAAGGGTTTCGCCATGAAAGCGCAAGAGAAGATCCGCGAGTACGAAAAAAGCCAAATGCGCGCCGATTTGCCGAAGTTTCACGTCGGCGACCGCGTCAAGGTATTCTGGCGCATTCAGGAAGGCGATCGCCAGCGCCTGCAGCCCTTCGAGGGCCACATCATCCGCATCGCCAACGGCAAGAGCCTGCGCACGATGGTCACGGTGCGCAAGGTGAGCTACGGGGTGGGTGTGGAACGCATCTTCCCGATCCACTCGCCGCTGTTGGATCGCATCGAAATCATCCAGGAAGGCAAGGTCCGCCGCAGCCGTCTCTACTATCTGCGCGGTCTGCGCGGCAAAGCGGCGCGCATCGCGGAGCGGCGCGACAACATCGGCCAGGACGAATAACCCTTCATGTCCAAAGCGCCGGCCCAGCTTGAACTGCTCTGGGACGACGGCGCAAAGCACCCCCGATTGGACGAAATCGAGAAGCGCGCCCGCGCCAGCGGCTACCTGCGCCTGATCGGCGCGGACGAGGCCGGACGCGGCCCCTTGGCCGGGCCGGTCGTGGCGGCGGCGGTGGCGCTGCCGGACGGCTTTCGTCTCGACGGCCTCAACGACTCCAAACAGCTTTCCGAGGCCGAGCGGCTGCGCCTCTTTCGGCCGATCCTCAACGCGGCGCGGGCCTGGGCCGTGGCCTTCGGCTCGCCGGCCGAGATCGACCGCGACAACATCCTGCGCGCCTCGCTCAACGCCATGGCGCGCGCCGTGGCCAAGGCGGAAGGGAAGGGCGAATCGTTCGATCTGGTCGTCGTGGACGGCAACCAGGCCCTGCCCTTGAACCGTCCGCAGTGGGCCGTGGTGCATGGCGACGCGCGCTGCATGGCCGTCGCCGCCGCGTCGGTCGTGGCCAAGGTCGTCCGCGACCTGTGGATGCAGGCCGCCGACAGGCGCTGGCCGGACTACGGCTTCGCGCGCCACAAGGGCTATCCCACCTCCGAGCATCGCGCCGCCCTGGCGCGCCTGGGCCCCTGCCCCATCCACAGGAGGACGTTCCGGGGAGTGAGGGAAATACAGCAGACAAAGATAGACTAGAATGGTAAATCAATTATAATTTTACCGTTGACAAACAATATTTTATTGTATAAGTAAAAGGTGCTTCGTAAAAATGGTAGTCTCCCCATAAACAAAGCGATGACATTGAAAAAAAAGGAGAAACTATGGAAGAGTCTTTTTGGGGCTTTAGAAAGCTTGTGTCTCTTTCTCTCATCAAAATAATCTACGTTCTTGTCGCTGTACTCGGCTCCTTGGTGGGCTTCTTGGCAGTCCTTTGGAGTGCAGGGGAAATGAGGTTTGGCGCCGCTGTAGGAGGCTTGATTTCCTTGGTTGTCGGCAACCTGGTGTGGCGGATCCTTTGCGAAGGGATGATCGTCGTTTTCAGCATCCACGAGACTCTTGTCTCGATTGACAAAAAGCTCCCCAGCGTAAAATCGGAATAAGCGAGCGCACCGCCTTAGCTGTATTGCTTATCGTTAGGTATGCGGAGGGAGCATAATCATCCCCCCAGGGATTTTCGCGAACTGCCGGTGGTGGTCTTCGCGCCCTTGACCAGCGCATTCAGGAAAACGGAACGGAGCGGCGCGATGGCCATTGCCGCTTTGTAGGGCGGCGACTTCTCGATGAGGCCGACCATTCTCGCCAGGGCGCGGTGGCTGAATTTTTCCGGGTTGTCGAAGAGCAGGGTCGAGATTTTTCCCCGCTCGATAGCCATGGCGACGGTCTTGTCGAAAACGGTTTCGGGCGTGTACACGCGCTTGGCGCGCGGCCGCATGGCGATCGCGCCGTGCTTGCAGGCCGAATAGCAGACGCCGCAGCCCAGGCAGAGCGATTCATCCAGGACCGCCCAGGCTTTTTTCTTCTGGCCGCGCATTTCCGTTTTGAGTTCGATGGCGTCCACGGGGCAGGCCTTCGCGCATTTCCCGCAGCCCTTGCAGACCTCGGGGTCGGTGTGCATGATCCAATTCGAGGTGACGATGGCGTTCTTGATATTGAAAGTACGGATCGCCTGCATCATGCCGCAGCAGCAGCCGCAACAGTTGCACATATAAACCGGCCGGCGCTTGACGTTGTCGCCCACCTGCGCCAGGCCGAGTTCCTTGCACTCCTGCAGGATCTTCAGCGCCTCCTGAACGGAAATCCGCTCCGCCAGACCGGCGTTGATCATCGGGATGGCGCCGTAATTGAACGAGAGGCAGGTGCGTTGCGGCCGCTCGCAGGCATTGCCCAAGTGGCTGTGATGGTGGCGGCAGGCGCAGAGGGAAACGCCGATGTCGGTGGCCTGCTCGATGAAGGAGGAGGCCCTCTCCCAGTCCAGAATCTCGGAAAAATCCTCCTCGGGCAGGGCTTCCTCGCGGACCAGGGCGCGGCCGATCTGGGTTTGCCCCTGGAAGACGGAATGGGCGAACTCCTTCTCCTCCTTCATGTAGGTGTCGAACAGCTTCGACAGCTCTTTCATCGGCAGTTCGTCGCGCGTGCGCATGAACGTATACTCGAAAAAGCCGATGACGACCGGGGCGAGAATCACGTAACGCTTGTCGTTCAACTCCATGTCGATCACCAGCCCGCGCCGGGCCATGTCGGTGATTTTCTCGCCCAATTCTTCAGGGGGAAGCCCCAGCTTGCCCGAAATGGAGGACAAGGGCTGGAGTTTGAGCGGCAGCTTGTTGGCCAGGCGGGCCTCTTCCGGCCGGAATAGCAGCTTGAGAATCTGCATGAAGGTCGGGGAATACGGCGCGCCCGTGACGGTGGAATCCAGGCGCTGCTGCAGCAGGCGGTATTCGCGATCCGTGTTCACCATGTGGCCCATCGAGGACTCCTGCAACCGTGTAATTGAAGGGATAGCACGGGAAATCAGTGTCCCTCGCTTCGGCGGGAGTGTCAAACCAATTTGCTTTTTATCGGCCCCAGCGGGCGCCGCCGCCTTACCAAGCGCCATGGCGGGTTTTTCTCGCCAGGCCGGCGCGGTGTTTCAGCCGACCCATCGCCTCTTTTGAATCGCGGGCCGGAATGGCCGGGAGCGTCATAGGTCTCTATTTCCCTGTATTTCATGGGGAATAATTTTGCAAGGCATTCCACAAGAGTAGAAAAATACGGATCAAAAAAGAGATTGATGGAATCCATCCCGCGCGGCGAGGCTCCAAAGTTTAACGCGATCATCAAAGCAGCGAAGTGGGGGCAACGGAGTCAGGTGCAAAGGAGAGAGCAATGGGAGAGCGCGAAAAACCGATCGTATCGCCGTGTCATGGACAATGCGACGTAAACAAGGGAGTCGATTTGTGTCGAGGGTGCTTCCGCACCATTGGTGAGATCCGCGAATGGCGTACGGCCTCCAACGACGTCAAGCGGGCCATCCTCGAACAAGTGGGAATCCGCAAAGCCGCCAGCGGCAAAAGCCAGCGGGTGGAGATAACCGCCACCCTGCAACGCCATCCCTGCATCAATCAATGCGCGATCAGTCCCGGCACGTTTCTCTGCAAGGGTTGCTATCTGTACCCCGATGAAGTCGATCGCTGGCACAAAATGGATCAGGCCGAACGCGCGCGTCTGTTGGAACAAATCGAGCGGCGCCGGCGCAAGTATGCCGAGAGCCCGTCGTCCTCCGGTGCGGGTCGCCTTAAAAAAACCGGCTAGCCGCTGAACCGTGTTCATTACGCTCAAATTTCGAATTCCATCAGCATAAAAAGGCGCGGGCCCGAAGGAAACCCTCGGGCCCGCTATGGGGAAGTCCGGCGTGCCAGCCGGACGGCGTGAAAGGCTCCCAGCCGTGGGCTAGTTATTGGAGCCTTCCAAGTCCTTGAGACTCTCGGTGAAGCGCGCCAGCAGCTTGTTGTACCGCCGTGTCCGCATGTCCACCTGCTCCGCCGTCAGCTCGCCGCATTTCTCGGACAGTCTCTCCAGATTCTTCATGAACTCGTTGTAGGTCTTGTTCAGCCTGAACAGCGTCGCGTCCGTCAAGAGATCCGGATCGGCGCGCATCGGCCTGTTTTCATTGAGAAAAGCGAATTGGCTCTCGATGTGGGTCTTGAAGTTCTGCATTTCGGTTTGACGGGTGGCCAGTTTCTCCTCCAGCGCCGCCTTCATCGCCGGGTCCTCCGCCGCCGGGGCCTCGTTGGCCTGGCCCTCCATCTTTTCGCAGACGGCGAACTTGTTGATGTCGATGTTGCGCTCGATGTGACGGCTCAAGTCCTCGTAGGCGGTGTAAAGCGCCTTGAGCTGAGCCTCGCGCTCGGCATCCTTGGCGGCGTTCCACCAGACAAGTCCGACGATGAACACCACCATCAGAATCGTCGCCGCGATGTAGACCTTGATTTCGGTCGTGTACTTTTGCACCTGCAGGTTTTCCATGGCTGCCTCCTTGTTTCGGTTTGCCCCCAAACCGAATTGCTGAAAAGAGCCGCTAAAATATAAAGCCCCGCTGGCCGGGGGAACCGACGAGCGGGGCGCACAGGCAGAACTTCAGCCTCAACTTACAGCCGCAACCGCTGGATCTCCATTTTTTCTTGGTCCCGTCGTTTCCCTACAATTTGATACTACGCGGCTTCCATTCGCCTGTCAAGCGAAACGGGCCGGCTACGGATAAAAAAACGCCCGCCGTGGCCGGCGGGCGTTCGGGATCGGAAATCCGTTGTCGCGGTTTGGTTTTATTTCCCGGCTTCGGGAGGAGCGCAGGCGCCTTCCACGTCCGGGCTGACCACCAGCGGGGCGGGGGCATCGACGTAAAGCTGCGCGCCGTCGATAAGCACGGCGCCCGCCGGGTCGGGGCACCAGGGGTCGTTCGCGTCGATGAGATTGTCGCCGTTCTGGTCGATCGCCAGCGTCATCGTCCACTCGCCGCCCTTGGCCGGGTAGATGACGAAATCGGCCGTCCGCTGCCCGCCGTCGGGAGCGGGCAAAAGCAGATCCGCGCCGCCGCCGATCGCGCCTTCCTCGTTGACCAGGAAGATCCGCGCCAGGCTCCAGTTCGCCTCGGTCGTCACCACCGCCAGCGTTCCGGAGAACTCGGTGATGGCGATGTTGAAATCGATATCGGTCCAGTCCTTCGTGTCCGGTTGGTCGAAATCGATGGTCAGCGGTTCGGGCCAGAAATCGACCGACAGCCGGAACTCGGAAGGCTGGAAGAAGCCGGCCACCCAGAACTGTTCCTGCGCCTTGAGGTTGGGCACGACGTAGTCGTAAACGGTCTCCTCGTCGTTCTTTTTCACGAACACCCAGGAGACGGGCGTGATTTTGTCCTCGATGGCGTAGAGGTAGACGCCCAGAAGCCCTTCCGGCACCCGGCCGGAGAGGGTGATCGTGCCGGAGACGGAGCCGAGGTTCGGGTCGGCCACGCCGACGTAAAACGTTTCGCCGGCATAGTTGCGTTTGCTCTCGTCGGAGAACAAGATTTCATAGGGGCTGTAAGGGGAGAACTGCGCCGGCGGCGCCTGATCCTCGCCCATGTTGATGAAGGCGATCACGTAGTAATTGCCGTCGGGGAGATTGCGCAGATTGAAGGCGCGCGCCTGCTCGCCTTCGCGGCTCTCCGGCGGCGGATAAGTGAAGTCCACCGAACTCGGCCAGAACTCCACGTCGCCGCCCGGCTTTTGCTGCGCGGCGACGACGACGATTTGCCGGTCCTGGAACTGTTCGGCCACGTACATCGTGCCGCCCACGCTGCCCCAGTCGGGGTTCTGGCGGCCGGCGTAGAGGTCGATGCCCATATGCACGGGGTTTTCTTGTACGACGACGACGCGGTCGGGATAGACCGACGCCACGTCGTCGATGTCGTCCTCGTTGTTGCCGATGTCGATGTAGAGCATCAGATAATAGGTGGCCGTCGGCACGTCGTCGAATTTGTAGGCGACATCCGTCGTCCCCGCGCCGCCGGCGATGTCGAGCACCTGCATCGGCTCGGCGTTCTCGTTCTCGAACGGGTTGCGGCGGTAAATTTTGACCTGGCGGTTGTACGTCGCCAGTTCCTCGCTGACGCGCACCGTGCCCGAGATCTCGGTGTGAACGTCGTCGCCGTCGGTCTCGTCGCCGTCGGTCTCGTCGCCGTCGCTCTGATCGCCGTCCGCCTCGTCGCCGTCCGCCTCGTCGCCGTCCGCTTCATCGCCGTCAATCTGATCGCCGTCGCTCGCGTCGCCATCCGTATAAATTTCTTCCGTTTCGCCGTCGCAGCCGGAGAGCCACACGGCCCAAAGTCCGGCCAGCGCCAGCAGCGTCAAAAGCATCGCGCGGGTTGGTTTCATTGTCTCCTCCTCAACGTTAAATGCCCCTCTCCGTTTGCCGCTCTTCAAAGGCTCTTAAATCGGTATTTTAGGGAAAAAGTATACCATATTTTTCGACGATCGTGTGGACACAATAGCAGGGGAAAGCGGGGCGTTGCGCTACGGGGCCAGAAGCGCCGAGAGCGAATAGCGGTTTTCGCCGTCGGAATAGAGGTACACCTGCAGGTAATAAATATCGGTTGCTTCGGCGAGGTATTCGATCTGTTCGACGTCCTCGGTATAGGTGGAACTGTCCACTTCGTCCTCGTAATCGCCATGGCGATAGAACTTGATGTCGATATCCCCTTCGTCGTTGTCGAAGGCCACGATGATTTTGATCCGCTGCCCGGCGTTGAGCCGGAAGCGATACCAGTCATCCGTCGAATCGCAGACGAAAAGGCTGTCGAAGGACGCCGGCAGGTTGAGCGGCAAGGCCGTACCCGGCGACCAGTTGCCGTTCTGGAACAGATCGGGAGTGCAATCGGAGTCGAGGTCCGGTTCGAGTTCGTAATCGTCGGCGTCGCCGTCGGCCTGGCCGCAAGTAAGATCGATCCGCCAGCCGTCGAGCGTGCCGACGTTATAGGGCGCGTCGTCCGCCGCCGTAAGCCGCCATTCGCCCCAGGCCCAGTCGCCGGCGAAGGCGTCGGTGACGAACGAGCGATGGATGCCGCCCGGATCGTCGCCGTGCGCGAACAGCGTCGTTTCGCGGTTGCCCGGCGATCGCAGCGACACCGTCAGTTCCGAGGGCATGGGGTGCGTGACATCCACGCCGACGCAAATGTTTTCTACGGCAAAAAGCCCGCCCGAATTGGCGACGGAAGAGACGCCGCCGGGGGAATCGTCGGGAATTGCGAGAGGAAAGTCGCCCTGGCCGTGGATGACGGCGCGGCCGGAGGCGTCGCCGGCTTCGACGCGCAGCGTGAAGGGGCCGGGCGCGTCTTCCCCGCCGGCATCGACGACGAGAAAATACTCGCCGGTTTCCGGCGCCGTGAAGACCAGCAATTCCTCGCCGCCGGCGGCGTTTTCATCGACGGCGACGCAGGCCGGCGCGAGGCTGGCGCATTCGGAAAGCAGATAGAGGATGGCGTTGAAACCGGGATTTTCGACGCGCGCCGTGATCGTTTCGCCCGCATCGAGGGCGATCCGATACACTTTTTCCGGCCCCTCGGCCGCCCATCCCGTGCAATCGGCGGGCGGCGTCAGGTCGTTGGCGTAGCCGACCAGCGTGCTTTCGTTGACGAAAGGCAGCTGGCGGATCGCCGTCGGTTTGGCGCAGGTGCCCGTGTCCGGCGCTTCTTGGGCTTCATCGTCCTCGAAGGCGTCGAGATCGTCCTCGTCTTCGTCCTCGTCGCCGTCGGGAAAGACGTAGGGGCATTGGAACTCCAGGCTCCAGGCGTTGAGCGCGCCCGCGTCGCCGGCGTAAAGATCGCGGACGACGAGCGTCCAGCGGCCGGCGGCGGCCTGATCGGCGAGCGCGAACGTATCGTAGCGGCGCGGGCCGCCATGCGGCGCGGCGATCGTCCCCGTGCGCTTGATGATCGCCCGTCCGCCCGCTTCCGTTTTCAGTTCGATTTCCAGGTCGGCCGCATACGGATGATCGATATCGACGGTGACGCAAATCCCGCCCGCCTGTCCCTCGCCGCCGACTTCGCGCGAATCCGCGAGGCCGCCGGGATCGTTGTCCGGTATGGGCTGGGGCAGCCCCTCCTCGGGCCAGTCGCGTTCGACATCGGCGTCGCCGTCGGCCGGCGAAGGCGCAAGGAGCGTCAAGGACCAGAAAAGCAGCGCGCCCGCGTCGCCGGCGCGATTGTCCGAGACGGCGAGCGTCCACGCACCCTCGGATCGTTCGCCGATGAAGTCCGCGCGGCGCTGCGTCTGGTCGAGACGATTGCCGGGAGCCGGCTCGCCGTAGGACCGCAGGACCGCCGTCGTCCCCTGCGGCGAGGTCAGCGTGATTTGCAGGTCGGGAATGAAATCGTGCGCCACGATGAAACGCGCGTCGAGATCGTACACCGGCAGATCGCCCTTGACCTCGATCGTCGAGGTCGCCTCGCCGGGGTCGGGGATGGGGGCGGGCGCATAGCCGCCCTCCATCGGCAGGCTGTCGTAGTCGAAGGCTTCCGCGTCGTCGATATCGGGCGCGTCGTCTTCCTCGCCGGACGAGGTCTCATCCTCGGCGTCCTCGTCCTCGCCGTCTTCATCACCGTCAGCGAGGCTCTCGTCTTCTTCTGTCGCCTCATCGTCATCGCCGCCGGGTGAAGAGTCTTCGTCGGCGGGCGTTTCTTCTTCGTCGCTTAGGTCGGCGGATTCGTCGTCGTCCGTCGGTCGAACGCCCAGCGTCGAGTCGCAGGCGGCGAAAAGCCACAGCGACGCCGCCAGCACGACGCACCACCTCGCGCCGCGATTCGCCCCGGCGCTCAGGATCGATAACATGCGGAGAAAACCAGACATGCTTGCAGCATAGCCTCCGAGAGCAAACCCGTCAATCGACGCGTCGGTCAGCGCAGCGTGAGCGTCAGCGTCTGATCGGGGCCCTGACCGCCGAGCGAAAAACGCAAACTGTGCCGGCCGGCGCGGATCGTTTTTCCCGAGGCGGGCGTCGTCTGCGCCGGGCCGCCGTCCAGCGAGAAACGGGCCCAGGGCTGGGCGTCGATGTTCATCGTCGCCTCGGGCAGGAAACGGCCGGCGGCGTCGCGCGCCTGCGCCACCTTGACCCGCAGCGACAGCTTGCCGCCTGGAACGGAAACGGCGATGAGCTGCACGTCCTTATGAGCATCGTCGAGATGCGCGCTCGCTCCCTTGGCCTCGCCGTTCACCGACACGACCGCGCCTTCCGGCGCGCCGACGCTCAGATCGGCGGCGAAAGGCTTGAGCGCGATGCGCAGGGGACCGTCGAGTTCTTCCGGGACGACGTCCTGCATCTCGCTGGAGTAGCCTTCCATGCTGACCACGACGCGCACGGCGCGGCCGGGCAGAAGATCGTCCACCGTAAAAGGCGACGGGCCGGCGAGCCGACGCCCGTCCACGAACACCGCCGCTTCGCTCGGGTCCGCCTCGACGGTCAGTCGCTTGAACAGGTCCTGCAACGCATAGGCGAGCGTCTTGACGCCTTCTTCCTTGCGTTCCAGGATGAATTCCGTTTGCAGAGGGACGTATTTGTCTTTTTCAACGCGCAGAACGTGCTTTTCGCCGAGGGGGATTTCGCCCAGGTCGATGGGCGTCGCGCCGTCGAGGAGCTTGTCGTTCAGGAAGACGCGCGCTCCGGGCGGCGTCGTCTCCAGCCGGCAGGGTTGGAGCGACCGGGCCAGCGTCGCTTCGGCGATCCGGGTTTCGCCGCGCAGCAGTGAAAACGTCGTCTCGTAATCTTCATGGTAGAGAAGGGTCAGACGCAGAGAGAACGGCGTTTCCGCATCGACGTCGAGAGCGGCGGGCGCAACCCGCCCCGCATCTTTGCCGTCGATCCAGATGCGCGCGCCCGGCGGCGTGGAGCGGACCTCCAGCGTCGCCCCGGCGAGCGCCCAACGCCAGTAGCCCGTTGCGGCGAGCGCCGCCAGGAGCGCGACGGCGAAAACCCAAGCCCAGCGGAATCGCGAGGATGGCGACGGGAGCGCCGCCGCCGGCGTTGGCGTGGCGGCCGCCGCCGGAGCGGGTTCGGCGCTTGCCGGCGGCGTCGCCTCCGCCGCAAGCGGTCTGGCGATGCGTTGCGTGGCGAGAATCGTCCGTTCCGGCGCGCCGCAACGCTCGGTGAAGCGGTCGGGAAAGAGGCGGACGAACAGGGCCGGCAGGTCTTCCTTCTGTTCGACCTTCAAACGGTCGTAAACCCGCTGCACATCGTTTTGCATCTCGCGCGCCGTGGCGTAGCGGCCGGCTTTGTCGGGCGAAGCGGCTTTGCGGACGAGGGCGACGACATCGTCGGACATGGCCGGATCGGCCGGGAATTCGATGACGCCGCTTTCCACCCGAACCATCAACTCCTTGTCGGGCAGGCTGGCGGGTCGGGCCCGCTGACCGCAAAGCATTTCATAGAGCACGAGCCCCACCGCGTAGATGTCGGTGCGGCGGTCCAGCGGCTCGCCGCGCGCCTGCTCGGGGGCGAGATAGGCGAGCTTGCCGGCGATCACATCGTCCTGCGTCGCGTCCGTCTGCACCGAGGCGATGCCGAAATCGGCGAGCTTCACCTCGCCTTCGCAGGAGAGGAGAATATTCGACGGGCTGATGTCGCGGTGAATCAGCTTCAAAGGATGGTTCTGCTCGTCGGCGAGGCGATGCGCGTAATCGAGGCCGCGGCAGATCTCGATGGCGACAAGCAGCGCGAGCGCCGCCGGCAGCCGTTCGTTCCGCTCCCGCAGCGCGGCCAGCACCGATCCCAGGTCAACGCCGTCCACGTATTCCATGGCGATGAACAGCGTTTCGGAAACCTTGCCGAAGTCGAAGACGTGGACGATGTTGTTGTGGTTGAGCCGCGCCGCCAGGCGGGCCTCGTTGCGGAAATGCGTTTCGAAGCCGGGCCGCGTGGAAAGGGCGGGAAGCAGGCGTTTGACGGCGACGATCTTCTCGAAACCGCCCTCGCGCAGGAGCTTGGCCTTGAAGACCTCGCCCATACCGCCCTCGGCGATACGTTCGATCAGCCGGTACTGTCCAAAAAGGTCGGTGGTCGCCATCGCCGCTTATCGCGTTAGAAGGCGGCTTTCAGCCGCAGCATCGCCTGCTGGCGGCCGGCGTCGTATTCCGGCGTAATGGCAATGTTCTTGGCCGGCGGCAGGATCAGCAGCACCGTGCCGGCGATGACCGCCGCCGAGCCCAGGCCCATCGAGATGCCGCCGCCGATGCGCGAGTAAAGGCCGTTGCGCTCCTCCCCGTCGCGGTCGGAATCGTCGCTCGTCATGCCCGCCGCGTTGTCGTAATGACGTTGCGCCTCGAACTCCAGGAAGATGCCGAAGCCCAGGGCCAGCGCGCCCAAGGCCAGCGTGAAGCCGCCCGGCCGATAGTCGGGCTCCTGCCCCGCCACCTGCCCCGGCATGAGCGACAGCCCGCCCTCCAGCGCCGGCCGCAGTTCGACCGTCTCGCCGGGACGGATCGTCACCTTCTTTTCATAGGTATTGCTGCCGCGACGGACGATGTGAACTAAATATTCGCCGGGCGCAAGATCCGCCCGGTAAAGCGTCTCCGCGACTTTCTGGTTGTTGATGAAAATCTCGATCGGATCGCCCTTGTCGTCGGCCGGCTGACCGACGACGAGCGTCCCCGTTTCCGGGACGAATCCGTGCCGCACGCGCGCCACGTCGTCGGCCGCGATTTTGACGTTGTAGGACACGTCCGGGTACGGCGGCATCGAGAGTTCGACGCGATGCTCGCCGGTAAGAATGCCGTCGAGCACCAGAGGCGTCGTACCCGCCGGCCGGCCGTCCAGCTTGACGGAGGCGCCCGGCGGCAGGGAATCGACGAGCAGCTGCCCTTGACGCGTGACGAGATCGGCGAAAACGCGCGCCACCGCGCCGCGACGGATCGTGACGCGTTCCTTGACCGGCGGGTGGCCTTCGCGCTCCACCTTGATGTCCAAAGTCTCGCCGCCCTTGGCGGCGTACGACAGCGGCGTGCGGCCGAGCGGCCGGCCGCCGATGGACACCGCCGCGCCCATGGGAAACGAGGCGATGCGCACGACGCCCTGCTCATAGCTCAGCCCCGTCGGTTCGCCGATCAGATCGGGGATCATGTTGTCGATCAGAACGGGCGCGGCGTCGAACTCGGGGATCGCCTGGACGAACTCGCGGCCTTCGTCGGCGACAATCAGATTCAACTTCAGGTGCAGTCGTCCATCGGCGAGGGGAACGAGCGCCAGTTTCACCTCGTGCGAGATGCCGAGCGTCGCCTTGAGCGCGGCGGCGCAATCCGCCGGGAATTGGCATTCCAGCCGTTTTTGCTGGCGTTCCCAGCCGATCTGATGGGCGAATTCCGATTGGGTGTAGACGGCTAGGCGCGTGTAGCCAAACAGCGCGTCTTCCAGCCGTTGAGTGAGCGTCTGGCGCTGCTCGGTCGTCAGGTCGCCTTCCACGGGCAACAGCAGCACGGGCAGAAGCGACGGAGAAGGGTTTGAGGCAAGCGGTCCTACCGCCGCGCTCGCCGCAACCATCATCCAGGCTATCGCCCACACCGCGCTCATGATTGCAATTCCCAAGTCTGATGAACAAGTTGCCGCATCCTAGCACGCCGCGCCGGGCGTCGCAACACGCCGGAAAGAAAAGCGCGGACTTGACAGCGCCGCGCCAACGGTGCGAAAGTCGGGATTTGCCGCCGGAGCGAAAACGGTTTTTCCGGCGAAATGACAGGCGATTCCCGGCGATGGCCGGGATGAGCGGCGATGCGAAAAAAGGGTGCGGACGGCAGGCGTGACAGGACGGACGATCACATTTTACGCCGAGGCGGTTGAGGCGAAACACTTCGTCGAGCGCCTGGCCAACAACCAACTCCACAGGGTTTTTCTGAAGGAGTTCGAGACCGAGAAGGGCGAGCGGATCGTCAATCTCAAGCTCGCCTATCGCGTCTGGGGCAAGCCCAACGCCGAGCGCGACAATATCCTGCTGATCTTTCACGCGCTGACCGGCGACGCCAACTGCGCCGGCTACACCGGACCGGACGGACGCGTGGCCGGCTGGTGGGAAGCGCTCTTCGGGCGGCACGCCGCGATCGACCTCGCCCAATGGTGCGTGATCTGCGCCAACCATCCCGGTTCGTGTTACGGGTCCAGCGGCCCCACCGATCGCGAAGTGGGCGCAACCCGGCCGATCGGCCGCGACTTTCCCGAATTCTCGCCGCGCGACCTCGCTTGCGCCCACAAACAACTTCTCGACCTGCTGGAAATCCCCTCCGTCCATGCCGTTCTGGGCGGCTCGTTGGGCGGGATGGCCGCCCTGGAATGGGCCGTCCTCTTTCCCGGGGCGGCGAAAAGGGCGGTGGTGCTGGCCGCGCCGGCCGCCTCCTCGGCGCAGGCGATCGCCTTCAACCACATCCAGGCGAAATGTTTCGAGATCGATCCGGCTTTCAAAAACGGCGATTATTACGGCGGCCCGCGGCCGATGCTGGCCCTTTCCCTGGCGCGGCAGATCGCGACGATCACCTACCGCAGCCCGGGCGAATTCCACAGCCGCTTCGGCCGCGATACGGCGTTTTCGCCCCAGCCCGACGCGCAGGCCTACCTTATCCAGCGTTACCTCGATTATCAGGGAGAAAAACTCGTGCGCCGTTTCGATCCCAACAGCTATCTGAAACTTCTGGCGACGCTCGACCGTCACGATCTGGCGCGCGGCCGCGGCTCGCTGGCCGAGGTCTTGAAGGCGATCCGGGCGCAGATGTGCCTGATCTCCATCGATTCCGACATTCTCTACACCGGCGAGGAAGTGGAGTCGCTTTATCGGGCGATGGCCGAGGCCGGCGTCGCCGCGCAATACAAGCAGATCGCCTCGCTGCACGGCCACGACGGCTTTTTGATCGAGAGCGATCAGCTCAACCCCCTCGTCGGCAAATTCCTCGAAACGTGAATCCGCCGAGGGCGGATCGAACGGCAGGGAGAACGGCATGGCGAAGAAGATCAAACTGGGCGTTTTCGGCTTGGGCGTGGTCGGCTGCGGCCTGGTGAACATCGTCAACGGCCGCCGCGAGGCGCTCAGCCAGGCGCACGGCATCGAACTGGAAATCGTCAAGGCGGTGGTGCGCGATCCCACCAAGAAACGCCCGGCCGATCTTTTCGGTATTCAGGTTTCCACCGACATGAACTCGATCCTCGATGACGATACGTTGGATCTCGTGGTCGAACTGATCGGCGGCATGGAGCCGGCGTTCACGATCATCAAGTCGGCCCTGGCGCGCGGCAAGCCGGTGGTGAGCGCCAACAAGGCGCTGATCGCCGAACACGGCCCGGAAATTCTGAATCTGGCCCGGCAGGCGAAGCGGCCGTTTTTCGCCGAGGCGTCCGTCGGCGGCGGCATTCCGATTCTCAAGACGCTGCGCGAAAGCCTTGTGGCCAACGAGATCACGGCGGTCACGGCGATCATCAACGGCACGACGAACTTCATCCTCACCAAGATGGAAGAGGAGGGCCTGAGCTACTACGAAGCGTTGAAGATCGCCGGCGAGCGCGGTTTCGCCGAGGCCGACCCGACGATGGACGTGGAAGGCTTCGACGCGGCTCAGAAGCTGCGCATTCTCGCCGCCCACACGCTCGGCGGCCGTTATCCGCAGGGCGACATCCTCTGCGAGGGCGTCAGCGGGCTGACCGAGCACCATTTCGCCTTCGCTCGCAAGCACGGCTTCGCCATCAAACTATTGGCCCTGGCGCGCCGGCGCGCCGACGCGCTGGAACTGCGCGTCCACCCGACGCTGATCCCGCGCCTCCATCCGCTGGCCAGCGTCCGCAACGAATTCAACGCCATCTATCTTATTGGCGACGCCGTGGGCGAAATCATGCTCTCCGGACGCGGCGCGGGCTCGCTGCCCACCGCGAGCGCCGTGTATGCCGACATTGTGGACATCTGCACGCGGACCACGACGATCGAGGCGAGCGTCGAGTCCGCCCCGGCCGCCTGGCCGACCCGCGTTCTGCCGGCGGACGAGGCGCAGAGCGAGTACTATCTGCACTTCACCGTGCTGGACAAGCCCGGCGTGATCGGCGAGATCGCCACGGTCTTGGGCCGGCATCACATCTCGGTGAGGTCCGCCGCCGCCGAACTCGTACCGAACGTGGAAGAGGTGGGCGAACTGGACGTCATCGTCCACCGGTCGCGCGAGCGCGACGTCCGCCAGGCGATCGCCGAGATTGATAAGCTGGAGCGCACGCGGGGTCAGGGCAAGCTGATCCGCATCGCCCGCGATCTGTAATCGAATTCCGGAATCAACCGCCCCACAAAACGGCCGCCGCGAGAAAGGCGATGAGCGCCGCGGCGCGCATGGAAGATCTGTCCGCTTTAAGAAGGCGGGCGAGCGCCGCCGCGCCCGCGCCGGCAAGGACGGCGAAAAGCGCCCAGGCGCGTCCGAGGAGGATCGGCGAAGGTCCGTAGCCGTCGAGGCTGGCGGCGGCGAGAAGCAGCGCGAATTGCAGCGCGAGGATGGCGATGAGCGGCCGGCGTGCAGGGCGTGATGCAAAAATCAAGGCAATAATGGCCAGCGCCGCGACGAGCAACGGCAGGTCATAGGGCCATAGCGAGGCCGGAGCGGCGAATCGGACCCGCCAGCCGCCTGAAAGCGCAACCGCGAGCGTCGTATCGGGGACGGCCGCCAGCGCCGACAAAAGCGGCGGGACGGCGAAAACGGCCAGCGTTAAAAAGACGATCCACGGCGCCGGGTGGGCGAGCGCCGCCAAGCGATCCTTGCTTTTCAGCCAGACGATCGCCAGATGCAGCGGTCCCAGGATGACGGCCGCCGGGTCCAGCCAGACGGCCAGCAGGCCGCCGCCGAGCGATGGCGCGAGGCGATGCAGGCGGGAGTCCCGCGCCTCCAGAAAAGCTATGCCGAGAAAAAGACTCAGCGCCAGGTCGATCAGCGCCGGCGACAGCGGATCGCCGCCCAGCGGGGTTGTCAGACGCAGCCCGGCGTAAAGCAGCCCGGCGGCAATGGCGGCAAGACGATCGGCGGTGGCGAAGAGCGTCAGGCGCAGCACGGCCCAGGCGGCGAAAAGCGTGGTCAATGCCACGAGCAGCGAGAACGCGGGCAGCGCGTACGCGCCGAAGCCGGAGCAGCATCGCGCCAGAAAAGCGGCGGCAAGGCGCGGCGTTTCCGGGCCGAGCGCCGGCGCATCGGCAAGGCGAAGCAGCGCCCGCCATTCGATAGGATCCAGCCGTGCGCCGGCGACGATCGCCGCGGCGATCAAAAACAGCAGATAGAACGGCTTCGCCGCCCGGCGCCGGATCGCCAGGTGGGATGCGTCGGCCGGATGGACGAGCGCTTCGTCGCGGAGCACTCGGCGCGACAGACCGGCAAGCGCCGAGATCGAGGCCAACGCAAGAAACGCCGCGAAGAAGCCGGAGGAAAACGGCGGAAGCTCGGCCAGTCCTCCCAATCGTCCAAGCCCTTTGGCGCGGCGTTGCGCCTCGCTCGCCCGTTTGCGCCGTTCGGCGCGCTGGCGTTCGCTTTCGGCCTCCCGCGCCGCCTGGGCCGCCTGCTCGGCGGAAAGCCGCTCGGCCGCCGGCTCCAGCGCGCTCGCTTCCGGTTCGTGGGCGCGGACGTACTCCACGAAGGCGGCCATCAGCCGTTCGGTTTCGGGCGAGGCCTGGGCCTCTTCGCGCGTGGATTCGAAAAACAGGTTGTACGATTGCGTGCGGGCGAAGGCGGGCAGCGCGTCGTCGCGGCGGTGGGCGACGATCTCCACCCGCTCGCCGGTGACGCGGTGCTCTGCGGCGAGCTTGATCTCCCAGTCGCTTTGCGCCCAGCCGTCGAACGTCCATTCGGAAAACGGCGCTTCGACCATGCGGAAAGCGCCGGCCAGCCGCTCGGCTTCCGTTTCGGCGTACGCCGACGCGGCGGAAAGCGCGAGCCATAACGCCACGGCCAAAGCGAACGCGAACATTCGTTTCAATTCCGCCTCCAACGATTAATCGGAGCGATTGTGCCCCAAGCGGCGGCGCTTGTCACGGGTCGAGCGGAGAAAACGCGCCGAAAAGCCGGGGTCGTCAAACCTCGATTTTCTTTTTCTTGATCTTCTCGACAAGCGTCGTGCGATTGAGGTTCAGCACCTTGGCCGCCTGATTGCGATTGCCGCCGGTGCGCTTCAGCGCCATCAGGATCATGCGCCGTTCGAGCTTATCGACTTCGTCGTTGAAGTCCAGGCCTTCGTCGGGCAGGTCGCCGCCGAGTTCGGCGGCGGGCAGGGTCGCGCCGTTTTTGATCTTGGCCGGCAGTTCGGAGGCCTCCACGAGTCCCGCCTGCTTGATGATCACCATCCGCTCGACGATGTTCTCCAGCTCGCGGATGTTGCCCGGCCAGCCGTAGCTGTGCAGGATGCTCATCGCTTCGTCGGCGAAGCCTGCGATGCGGCAGTTTTTCTCGCGGTTGAAGCGCTCCACGAAATATTCGACGAGCCGGGGGATGTCGTCGCGCCGCGCCCTCAAGGGCGGGATGTGCAGCGGAATGACGTTGAGCCGGTAATACAGGTCTTCGCGAAAGCGGCCTTCCTCCACTTCTCTTTCGAGATCCTTGTTGGTGGCGGCGATGACGCGGAAGTCCGAAGCCTCCGTCTTGGAGGAGCCGACGGGCTCGAATTCCTTGGTTTGCAGAACGCGCAGAAGCTTCACCTGCATGTGCGCCGGCAGTTCGCCCACTTCGTCCAAAAAGAGCGTGCCGCCCTCGGCGTTTTTCAGCCGCCCCTTGCGGGTGGCGATCGCGCCGGTGAACGCGCCCTTGACGTGGCCGAACAGCTCGCTCTCCATCAGATTCTCGGGGATCGCGCCGCAGTTGACGGGGACGAGCGGGCCGTCGGTGCGGTTGCTGTTGTAATGGATATACTGCGCCAGCATTTCCTTGCCCGTGCCCGATTCGCCGGTGATCAGCACGGTGGAGTCCGTCGGCGCGATCACCTTGGCGATGGAGAAAAGCTCCTTCATCGCCGGGTCGGCGCTTTTCACGAGCCGGCCGATCAGGCCTTCCTTCTGGACGTTGGAGCGGATGGAGGACGGCGCGACCTTCGTGTCGAGCATCATGTCCAGCGCCTTCTCCACCTGGTCCTTGAGGTCCGGCAGCTTGATCGGTTTCTGCAGGAAGATGAACGCCCCGCGCCGCATCACCTCCACCGCCATGTCGATCGTGCCGTAGCCGGTGATGACGATCACCGGAGCGGTGGGGTTGTGCTCGCGGACGTAGGACAAAAGCTGGAGGCCGTCGAAACGCGGCATGTTGACGTCGGTGATGACGAGGTCCAGGGGTTCGCGCCCGAGAAACTGCTTCGCCTCCTCGCCGTCCTCGGCCTCGTAGACGGAGAAATTGAAGGTCTTGAGGTAATTGCCGATCGCGGTGCGAACGGTGGGTTCGTCGTCAACGACCAAAATTTTGTAGTTGCGGCTCATGCTTGCGTGGAACTGCCGTCTATTTTTTGAAGCATTCGACGTTCACCTCTTAACATGGCCTGCGACAGGCGGCAACCTTTTCCGAAACGCGCCGCGTCTCGCGCCGACATTTGTCGCAGTATAGGGAGGTTTGCCGTGGATGTCAATTTTTTGACACGAGTTTGGATCGCGGCGCGGCTTGAGGCGTCGGATCGGCTATGCTAGGTTGCCGCCGGACGGAGACGCGGATGAAAGGGATGATGGACATCGAGGCGCGCATCGCACGGGCGCTCGTCGTGCGTCCCGACGACCGGCTGGGCAACGTCGTGCTCACGACGGGACTCGTCGCCGCGTTGCGCCGGGCGCTTCCCGACGCCGAAATCGACTGGCTTGTTCCCCGCCGTTTCGCGCCGCTGGTCGCCGACAATCCGCATCGGGTGCGCGTGCTCGGCTTTGAAAAGCGCTGGCTGTTTCGCGCCCCGTGGAAGTGGGCGGCCTTTCTCGCCGAACTTGGAAACAGGCGTTACGATCTGACGATCGACGCCAGTCACGAACACGTCGTATCACGGACCGGCCTGTGGCTGACGCGCTGGAGCGGCGCGCCGCTTCGCGTCGGCCATGCGCGCGGCGGCGTTGGACGTCATTACACGCATGTCGTTTCCCCTGCCGACGCTCCAACGCACGAGCTGACCCGCAAGCATCGGCTGTTGCGGGCGCTGTTCCCCGAGATTGCTCCAGCCCCGCCCTGGATCGGCCGTTTGCCGTCTCCGGCGACAAAGCGCATCGATGCCTGGTTGAACGAATCCGGTCTTGATGGCCGGTCCTTCGTCGTGCTCTGGCCCGGCTCGCGCAAGGCCGATCGGCGTCGGCCCTGGCGCGAATACGTCGAATTGATGAAGCGGCGCCGGGACGAGGGAATCGCAGTTGTTATCGGCTGGGGGCCGGGCGAGGAGAACGTTGCCCGCGCGATCGCGGCGGAACTCGCCGCGCCGCTCGCCCCCGACATGAACCCCATGGAATTGGCGGCGCTTGTCATGCGTAGCTGCGGTTATGCGGGCAACGACACCGGGCCCTTGCATCTGGCGTTCGCGCTCGGCCGGCGGACGTTCTCGCTGATGCCCGACGCCGAGACGGCGACACGCTGGGGTTACGAAGGCGGCGGCCATCGCGCCGTTCTCGTCGGTTCATCCGGTCTCGGCGCGGCGACGATCCGGGAAGCGCTCGACGAATGGCTGGCCGCGCTCGCGGCGGAAGGACGGCGATGCGCATCCTCTTCCTGATCTCTTCGCCCACGCTCACCGGCCCCGCCGCGCCGATGCTGCTCTTGGCGCGACGGCTCAGGGAAGCCGGCGCCGATCTGGCCGTCGCCTGCGACGCCTGCCGTCCCGGCGATTTGGAGGCCGTCGCCGTCGAATGGGATCTGCCGCTTTTTCAAGGTCTCGCCCTCTCCCGCGTGGCGCGGCCGGACCGATACCTTGCCGACGCCTTGCGGCTCTCGCGCTGGTTGAGCCGGGGCTGGTTCGACGTGTTGGTAGCGGCGGAAACGAACGACGCCGTCACCGCCGCCGCCGCCAATCTGCTCACGTTGCGCGACGGCGTCCTGCTTCGTTACCTCCCCGCGCCGTCCGAGGAACGCCGGCGCTTGAGCGATCGCTTGCTGAATCGCTGCCTCGACGGCTTGATCGTGCCGCGCTCGCCGTGGGCCGACGCCTGGGCGGCGCGCCGACCCTTCGCCGCTCACAGCGTATTCGCCCTGCCGCCCGACATCGACCGTGACCGCTTCCAGCCGCCGACGCCGGCGGAGCGCGAGGACGCGCGGCGGCGCTTCGGCTTCGGCGCGAACGATCGGGTCGTCGGGACGGTGGGAAGGGTCAAGGCGGGGCGCGGCCAGCTCGAACTCATCCGCGCCCTGGCGCGAATCGCGCCGGTGAATCCGAATTTAAAGCTACTTCTCGTCGGCTGGGGTGAGGATTTGCCGCTCTGCCGCTGGCTCGCGGGGTCGCTCGGCGTCGCCGGGCGCGTCCGCTTTCCCGGTTTTCTCGATGAGGAGCTTCCGGACGCTTATCACGCCATGGACGCCTTCATCCTGCCTGCCGTCGGCCGCGATGGCGTGGGTCGCGCGGCGCTGGAGGCGATGGCCTGCGGTCTGCCGGTATGGACGGTCGAGCATCCCGTCGCCGCCGGCTTGGTCCGCGAAGCGGCGGCGGGCGATGTTTTCGCCGAGCCATCCATCGAGGCTTTGAGCGCGGCGCTGGCCGACATGGCGTCGCGCGGCGATCTCGCGACGCTTGGAGAAAATGGCCGCCGCGCCATCGACGCCTTAGACCCCGCAAATGTCGCGCGCGACTTTCTCCGTTTTCTCAAACGGCTGCGGCTTGGCGGCGACGGAGACGAGGAATAGCCGCCGCTTAGCGCGCCTGCCGCGCCAAAACCGCCTGGCGAATCGCCTTGAGCACGTCGGGCATGGAGCTTGTCGTCATCAACTCGACGACGAAGGCCGGCACGGGCAGGCCGGGGTCGGTGAAGACGTGATAGACGACGAGCGTGTGCCGGCCCTGATTGGTGGGGAAGAGTTTGTAATAGCCGCGCGTGTCCTTGATGTCGCCGGCCTCGTATTCCCATTCGATCGCGTAATCCCCATAGTGCAGAATGCGCAGGCGGTACCAGACGTCGAAGAAGGCCACTTTCAGCGTCTGTTCGACCGTCGCCAGATTGCCGTCCCATTTGGCGTCGATCTTTTTCAGATGCGGCATCGGGCCGACGTAAGCCGGGTAATCGCGCATGAAGGCCGCCACCGCCTTGGGCGGGGCCTCGATGACGCCGACGGCTTCGACCGTTCGCGCCTCGCCCTGCTGCCCGACGGGACGAACGAGAATTTCTCCGGCCAGGATTTTCTTCCATTCCTCGGCGGAAAGATTGGGCGCCTGGCCGAGCTTTTTCAAGGCCAGCGCCGCTTCCTGGTCGGGCGGCGTCTTGGCGAAGGTCGGCTTGGGATTGACGTGCTTTGGTTCGCCTGCCTGTACATCGACGGCGAATGCGCCGAGAAGCAGAAAAACGACCGTCGCGAATAGAAGCTGTGCAACTCGCATGCCGGCTCCGTCGAGAAAGGTGAAACTGGACCGACCATAGACCGCGCCGCCGGGCGTGTCAATTTCACGGCTGGCAGGGATATAAGCCTAGCGTGATCCGAACTTGCCTTGCAGCGGCTGGCCCGCTAGGATGGAGCGGCGAAGACAGCGAGGAAGCGACGATGCGGACGACAATCTGGCTTGCGTGCGCCTTGACGGCGGCGCTGCTTTTCGGCTGCGGCACGGAGGGGGATTTCACCGGCGATTTAGCGGAAAAATGCCTCTCTTATTGCGAACTAAGATTCGCCTGCGATGAGTCGGGAAGCGTCGAAGAATCCTATATCGCTGCCTGCCGGAGCGCTTGCGAACGGGAAGACTACGACAACGCCGATCTCGAATTGAGCGAAGCGCTCATCGGCTGCGCCAAGTACGACGACTGCCGCTTGTTTTACGACTGCTACGCCAAAGGCGGATCCGTCACCGACGACGAGTACGGCGGCTACAGCAACGAGCCGTAGGCGGGTCTGAAGTTATTCGGATTTCTTTTTCTTGCCGGGCTTTTTATCCGCCGGCAGCAACTCGTCGAGGACTTCAAACGCATAGCGCAGGTGGGGGATGACGATCGAACCGCCGATCACCAGCGCGATGTGCATCGCTTCGTGCAGCTCTTCCCGCGTCGCGCCTTCGGCCGCCGAGCGGTCGAGATGGTAGAAGATGCAATCGTTGCAGCGCAGCACCATCGAACCGACCAGCCCCATCAACTCCTTGTGCTTGGCGGAGATCGCTCCCGGCTGGTAGGCGTTGGCGTCGAGGGCGAAGAAACGGTTGAACTCGCGATGGCCGGCGTTGAGGATTTTTTCGTTCATCTCCGTCCGATAGAGACGCGTCTCCGCCGCTTTCTTGCGCATGGCGCTTTTCTCCCGAGATCGAGTTCGGTTTATTCGATTCGCAGCACGCCGAGGTAAAACGCCTCCGACGGTCCCGTGACCGTCAACGCCGTCGGCCCGGCGTAGCCGCCGACGCGCAGGACGTTCGCCCCCGTCGCCGAAACGACGCCCTCGTAGCGGCCGGCGCTAAGCGAGGTTTGGAACGGTCCGTTCAGAAGCACGCTCTCGCCCGTAGACAGCATCCGTTCGCCGTGGGTGACGACGCCGATCTCGTGGCCCGTAACGGGATCGACGATCACCGGCTGGTAGTTGCGGCGCGGATCATCGGAAAGGCCCGCGCCGTCAACCAGCACGGCGATCAGCCAGTCGTAATAGAGTTCCTCGAACGGCCGCCCCAGGGCGTCTTCCAGCCCGGCGAAGCCCGTGTGTTCGCCGGCGAGAAGCTCGCGCAAAAACGCCGCGCCGCCTAAATCCTCGACGCCGTTTTCGCCCCAGGCCGCGCCGCCGGCCTGTTCGAAGAGGTAGAGCATCAGCAGCATCCCCATCGCCCGCTGGTTGAGCGTGTCGCCGTCGTAGGCGAGGGAGACCGCATCGAAGGCGTCGAAGAAGGTCCGCACCAGCTCCACGTTGTCCACGCCGTAGCCGCCGATCTCCTCGGCGAGATGCGCCAGCGCCTCGTCGAACCACACCGGACTCATGACGCCCGTTTCGCCCAGCAGCTCCGGGCCGTAGGCGCGGATCGCGAAGTGCAGCAAGTGTTGATACTCGTGGATGATCGTCGCCATGATCGAGCCGCGCTCGCTCGCCGTGACCGGCAGGGACACGTAGAGAATGTCGCGCTCGTTGGACGGGAAATTCGGTTCGTCGTGGTAGAAGTCCACGGAATTGAAGAATCCCCAGACGTTCTCCTCGTTCACGCGCCGGCTGAAAAGGACTTGCAGAAGCCCGTCGCGGTCGCGGTCGCCGACGTCGATCGTCTGCTCGCCGACCGTGATCGTCGGTTCGCCGAAGAACATCCGATTGCGCGGCATGACGACGCGCTCGCAGGCGTCGAGAAACAACGTCGCGTCCTCGCCGTCAAGCTGGCCGGCGAAATCCGTATCGACGAGGATCGCGCAGCGTTCGCCCTTCAACGCCACCTGGGCCGTGAAATCCTCATGGATGGACCAGCCGTCGAAATGCAGCGAGACGACGTCGGCGCAGCGACCACGGTCGCACAGTTCGTCCTCCGCGCATTCGGCGCTTGCGGAGCAGTCTCCCGCCGCCCGGGCCCGGGGCCAGGCCGTCTGCGCGAGCATGCGTCCGGCTTCGGCGAAACGAAGTCGGTCGCGCAGGCGGAAGGGCCGTTCCCCCGCGATGCGCGCTTCCAGGCGGGCGCGGGCGGGGGACAGCGCCGTTTCGCGCAGGGTGCGCGCTCGTGCGGCGGGAGCTTCGCCTTCCGCGTTCTCAACTTGGATCTCGTAGCCAGCGTCCGTCGAGGAAAACTCCATGTAGTACGGAACAAGCAGAAACGCCGCGCCGGTGAGAAAGTCCAGCGTCACCGTTGTTTCGCCGGCGATTTCATGCCGTTCGGCGAGAAACTGGTAATCGGGCTTGTCCAGGCATGCGCCGGCGATGCAATGTTTGTCGCTCGCGGCGCAGTCCTCCGCCTCAGTCCATGACTCATCCTCGCAGACTTGACGGATGTCGCCCGCACAACTCGTGTCGCCTGGTTGGCAGGCGGTGTCGCTGTCCGCCGGCGCGCCGTCTCCGTCGTCCGCGCAGGCGACGAGCGCCAGGATCGCGAAGAAAAAAGCGAGAATCCGTTTTGTTTTTATCATGGGCTCCAACCGTTATGGATCAGCAGATGCCCCATGCTAAAAGCTTGATGGCTTCAGGTCAACAATCCATCCGCATTTTATCGTCTCGCGGCGCGGGCGATTGCGCCGGCGGCGTTTCTTGGCTATCGTGCCGGGCATGAACCATGACGATTTCCAGACCGTCTTCGGCCTTTATATTCACTGGCCGTTCTGCGAGCGGAAATGCCCGTATTGCGATTTCGCTTCGCAGGCGATGGACACGCTCCCGCATGAGCGTTTCCGCGCCGCCGTATTGGCCGAATGGGCTCGGCGTCGCGCGGAGGTCGCGGATCGGCGGCTCTGCTCCATTTACCTCGGAGGAGGCACGCCGTCCTTGATGCGGCCGGAGGACCTGGCGGTTATCCTCGCCGAAATCGGCAAGTCCCACGCGCTTGATGGCGTTGAAATCACTGTGGAAGCGAACCCCTCTTCGGCCTTGCCGCAATGGCTGCGGGAAATTCGCCAGGCTGGGGCCAACCGGTTGTCGCTCGGCGTGCAGAGTTTTTCCGACGCCGTACTGCGCTTTCTGGGACGTCTGCACGACGCCCGACAGAGCCGCCGCGCCATCGAGGCGGCGCGCGCCGCAGGCTTCGACAACCTGAGCCTGGATCTGATCCTTGCCTCCCGCCCGGCGACCCTGGCCAAGCTCGACCGCGATCTGGAGGCGGCCTTGAGCCATCGTCCGGAGCATCTGTCCGCTTACCTGCTGACCATCGAGCCGGAGACGCCTTTCGGCCGCCGCGCCGCCCAGGGCGAAAGACTGACGCGCCGGGAGGACGAAGCCCGCCGGTGCTACGAGCGCTGCCGCGACAGGTTGGCGGCCGCCGGTTACGAACGCTACGAAATCTCCAACCATGCGCGCCCCGACCGCCGTTCCCATCACAACGGCCTGTACTGGTCGGGCGCGGCCTACCTCGGCCTGGGTCCTTCCGCCCACGGTTATATTCCGCCCGAGAGCGACCGCCCGGCCCAGCGCCGCGAAAATCTTCGCGACGCCTTCGCCTACCTGGCCGCCGTGGAAGCGGGCCGCGATCCGAGAAATTTCCTCGAAACGCTGGAAGGCATCGATATCGCCCGAGAAACCATGCTAACCGGCCTGCGCAGGATCGAGGGCGTGGGCGAACGGGAATTTGCCATGCGTTGCGGTCTTGGTCTTCAGGAAACCTTTTCCACCGCCTTGAAGCGCCTCGCCGACCGGGGCTGGCTCGAATGGCGCGGCGAAAACG